>JAXDMI010001156.1:0-6874 GCA_034666145.1 Myxococcales bacterium
GTGCCGGACGCGACCGCTGACGCGTATCCCGCGACGGACGACGCGCGCCGCCGCCTGCATGTGGCGGCGACGCGCGCGTCGCATCAGCTCTGGCTCGTGGCCGGCGGTGAGCCGACTGCGATCGTGCCGGAGCTCCGCGCGGGTTAGGCGCGGTCAGGGCGCTCTCAGAATTCGCCGTTCTGGAAGTCGCGGATGGCCTGCTGGATCTGCTCGGACGTGTTCATCACGAACGGGCCTTGTTGCACGATCGGCTCGTTCAGCGGCTTGCCCGCAACGACGAGCGCGCGTGCGGCGGCCCCCAGCGAGCGGAGATGAACGTGGTCGCCCTCGCCGAGCACGGCGAGCTCACCACGAGCGAGCACCCGCTCGTTGCCCGGTACGCCGACGCTGATGCTGCCGTCGAAGGGATAGACGAAACCTTCGTGGCCGCGCGGCACCGGGATGATCGCGTCTCCACCCGCGGGGACGACGACCTCGACGAACACCGGCTCGGTCGCACGTGCCGCGATGGGCCCGACGACGTCGCCGACGCGGCCCGCCACCACACGTGCTGTCGCGCCGCCGGGGAGCTGCGCGATCGGGATGTCGGCAGGCTGGAGGTCGCGATAGGCGGCCGGCTTCATCTTCTCGGACGCCGGCAGGTTGATCCAGAGCTGGAAGCCCCAGACGAGGCCCTCCTTCTGCTCGGGCATCTCGGAGTGGACGATGCCGCGGCCCGCCGTCATCCACTGGCCGCCACCGGCGCCCAGCAGACCCTCGTGGCCCTTGTTGTCCTTGTGCCGGAAGTTGCCGGCGAGCATGTACGTGAACGTTTCGAATCCGCGATGCGGATGCGCCGGAAAACCGGCGAGGTAGTCCTGCGGCTCGTCCGAGCGGAACTCGTCGAGCATGAGGAACGGATCGATGCGGCGAAGGAGAGGCGTGCCGATCACACGCGTGAGCTTCACGCCCGCGCCGTCGCTCGTCGCCATTCCGCGCACGGACTTGGTCACGATGCGGCCGACGGACGGGCCGCTCGTGCGGAGATGGGTATCGTTGCTGGTGCTGGGCTGGGTGTTCATGGGAGATGCCTCCTCGGTCCCAGCACTGTAAGGAGCGGCGCCGCGCTGCCTAGCGGCCGTCCCACGAACCCATTGTTGCTCCCGGAGGAACAATCAGGGCGCGAGCCCTCAGGTCCAGATGGCGATGGTGCGGAGCCCGGCGAGGTTGCCGCTCGGCGTACGTCCCACGATGATCACCGAGACGCCGACGCCGTCGACGTGTCCGCGCGAGCCGTTGCGGCCGAAGTAGAAGACCTTGATGCCGCGGAGGTTCTTGTCGAGCACGGCGTTCATCTTGTTGATGATCGCGCAGTCCGCCGGATCCGGCGACTGATCGGGCACGCACGCCGCGTAGTCCTTCTTCCACTCGGCGAACGTGCGCGTCTCCGCGTAGAGGCTGGCGAGCGGCTTGTCGGTGGCGGGATCCGCATCGACGAACGACGCGACCTTCGCGCGGACGAGCGCTTGCGTCATCGAGGTCTCGCCCTCGAGCTTCGCGGACACGAGCGTGAAGCCGTAGTCGCTCTCGCTCGTGTAGTTGGCGCCGACGGCTGCCGCCTCGATCTCGGCCTGGACCTGCTTGTCGGTCTTCGACTTGATGTCCTGCGCGAAGTCGGCGGTGTTCTCGTCTCCGGCGGCCGAGGCCGAAGCGGTGTCCTCGCTCGCGCAACCTGCGCCCAACACCAGCGAAACGGCGGCCAACGAGAGAAGCGAAACGACGCCCGAGCGCGCGGTCAGGAAGGACATGGCGGGAGGTGTGACACGTACATCCACCCACGCAAGCGGATATTGATTCGCCGGATAATTCTAGCCTTGCATCACCTTGACGAGCGCCAGGGCGTGCCGGACCTCGGCTTCGGACAGGCCCGATTGGGTGGCGATCTCCGCGACCGTCGGCTTGCGACCGAGCGCCGGCGTGAGCGTCCGCGCCGCCGCGACCACGGCCTTCAGGCGGTCTTCACCAGCGCCTCCCTCGGGGCCGACGAGCCTCCTCCCCGCCTTGTCGAGCGCATCGATGATCGCCTCGATCTCGGGGGCCGTGATGGCCATCGCGCCGATCGCCTCGCCGACGGCGTCGAGCTGGACCTCGCCGCTGGCCGCGCTCGCAGCGAGCAGCGCATCGACGATCGCCTGGAGCTCGGCTCTCACGCGTGCCCCACGGAACAGAGCCCGTTCAGGCTGCGCCGCCCCGCGTCCAGGCGGAGCCGGCAGCGGGCCACAGCTTGCGGAAGCCGACGGCGACTACCGCTCCGTCTTCGCGAACGACGAGCGCGCCGTAGCGGCATTTCTCGACGAGCTTGCCCGCGAGGAGCCCGCCCGAATCATCGGCGTAGCGAACCTTCTCGCCCTCGGCGAGCCGGCTGAACACGTGGGCGTCCGCGGCGATCTTCGCGACGCTGCTCGGCGCCGCACCCTCGTACGGATGAACGGAGGCCGGCGGTACGCGTCGCAGCTTCGTGCCGTCGATGAGGATGTGCACCTCGTCTGCGTTCGCGAACACCACGACGGCGACGTGCTCGGCGCCGTCGTTGGCGAAGACACGCACCACGCGACCCGGAACGATCCCGCTGGGCGCCGGCTCTTCGTCCTTCGTGCGTCCGCCGAGGCGATTGCGCGCGTCGTCGAGCGACGGCTTCTTGGGCTTCGATTCGCCTTTCACTTCGCCTGCAGCCTTTGCTTGCTCACGCGCGGGGCCGCTCCAGGCATCGGGCAAGAGCGGCAAATTGATCTTCTTGCCCACGATGAAGAACCTAGCACGCACGCCTCCGGGCGTCCCTCAGCGTCCGAAGCGCTCGAGGACGAGCACCGGCCGCGCTGCTTCGCGCGAGCGGTCGAGGTCGATCGTCGCCTCGAAGAACCAGTCGTTGTCCTCCTGCGGGTCGAGGATCGTTTGCCGCACGAGCCACGACGTTTCGCTCTGCTCGACCACCAGGTATTTCGGGGCACGAGCCTCGGGATCGACGCGAATCGACGCGTGCTCGGCGAAGAACGGAGCGAGCTCGGCCTCGATGCGCGCGGCCTCGCGTACGTCGGCGCCCATCACGGCCACGTCGGCGGGAGCGCTCATGACGCGCGCAGCCTCGGCATAGTCGCGCCGCGCGATCGAGCGCACGAAGCGGAAGATCTCGTTGCGCACGAGCACGAGGAAGCCACGCTTGTCCTTCGTGACGTCGCGCGAGCCGACCGGCTCGAGCTCGTCCGTCTCGGGACGTAGCTCGATGCGAGCCGCGGGATTCTTCATGCGCTCCCACTCGTCGAGGAGGCTCGCGTCGACCTGGCGAACGATGGCGCCGAAGTACGTCGCGACGTCGTCGACGGCATCGGTGCGCGCCCACTTCGGCACGGTCTGCACGAGCGCCTTGTAGACGTCGGAGAGATAACGGAGGAGCACGCCCTCGACGCGCTCGAGCGCGTACTCGCGGACGTACTCGGAGAACGACATGAAGTTCTCGTACATCTCGCGCGCGATCGACTTGGGGCGGATGTTGTCGGCCTTCACCCACGGATGCTTGACGGCGAACGCGTTGAACGTGCCGTAGATGAACTCGGCCTGCGGCTTCGGGTAGTCCATCTTCTCGAGCTCGGCCATGCGGTCGTCGTACTCGACCCCCGCCGCCTTCATCTCGCCGACCTTGTCGCCCTTCAGCTTGTCGAGCTGCCGCCGCAGGATGATGTCGGGGTTCTCGAGGATCGACTCGACGAGCGTGAGGAGATCGAGCTCGCACGCCGGATCCGACGGCGTGAGCAGCTTCGCCGTGTCGAGCATGTAGAGCGAGAGCGCGTGATGGATCGAGAAGTCTTCGCCGAGGTCGGTGTTGACGACGAACCTCCGCCGGCCCTCGTCGTCGTGCGTGATGTCGAGGATGTCCGCTTCCTTCAGCGACTTGACCATCTCGAGCGCGGTGCGGCCGAGCGCGCGCTTGTGCGCGGGCCTCTCGTGCGAGGCCTTGATGAGATGCGCCAGCGCCATGCATCCGCCGTCCTCTTCGCGGGAGAGGACGTTCACCACCATGCCGTGCGAGACCGAGAAGCGCGACACGAGCGGCTCGGGCAGCGCGGTGACGAGACGATCGAACGTGCTCTTGTCCCAGTGCACGTAGCCCCAATCCGGCGGCTTTTTCCGGACGATCTTGCGCTTCTTGCCGGCGTCGCTGCCCGCCTTGGCCTCGAGCTTGAGGTTCTCGATCACGTGCTCGGGCGCCTGCGCGACGACGCTGCCTTCGTCGTCGAAGCCCTTGCGACCCGCCCGCCCGCTGATCTGCTGGAAGTCGCGCACGCTGAGGATGGTGGTCTTCTCGCCGTCGAACTTGCAGAGCTTGGTGAAGAGCACGGTGCGGATCGGCACGTTCACGCCGACGCCGTGCGTGTCGGTGCCGCTGATGATCTTGAGGAGGCCCTTCTGCGCGAGCTTCTCGACGATGAGCCGGTACTTGGGGAGCAGGCCCGCGTGGTGGATGCCGATCCCGTGACGGATGAAGCGCTGGAGCTCCTTGCCGTACGGGCTGTCGAAGCGCGCGCCGACCAGGGCCTCGTTGATGCGCTTCTTCTCCTCCTTCGAGCAGTAGTCCATGCTCATGAGGTTCTGCGCCTCTTCGGCGCACGCGCGCTGCGTGAAGTTGACGAGGTAGATGGGGTGCTTCCCCTTGTCGACGAGCTTGTGCACGGTCTCGTGGAGCGCCGTGTCGGCGTACGTGAAGTCGAGCGGCACCGGACGATGCGTCGAGCGCACGACGGCGGTGCGCTTTCCGTTGAGCGCCTCGAGGTGCTTCTGGAACGGCTCGGGATCGCCGAACGTCGCGCTCATGAGGAGGAAGCGCGCGTTGGGGAGCGCGAGCAGCGGGATCTGCCACGCCACGCCGCGCTCGCGGTCGGCGTAGTAGTGGAACTCGTCGAGCACCGCGAGGTCCACGTCGGCGCGCGGGCCCTCCGCGAGCGCCATGTTGGAGAGCACCTCGGCGGTCGCGCAGATGATCGGCGCATCGCGGTTCACGGTGGCGTCACCGGTCATGAGCCCGACGTTGTCGGCGCCGAACGTGCGAACGAGCGCGAAGAACTTCTCGTTCGCGAGCGCCTTGATCGGGCTCGTGTAGAACGACCGCTCCCCGCGCACGAGCGCGTCGAAGTGTGCCGCCTCGGCGACCAGCGATTTGCCGGAGCCCGTCGGCGTGTTGAGGATCACGTTCGAGCCTTCGAGCAGCTCGAGGATCGCCTCTTCTTGCGCGGGGTAGAGCTCGAGCTTCCGCTCGTTCACGTAGGCGAGGAACGCATCGAGGATCTCGCTGCTCGAAGCGTCACGCGGTGGCAGCGCTCGCAGCGTTCCGTCGGCGCCGGTCGTCATTGAATCGCTCACGATAGCAGCAGCGGGCGGACGGTCAGGGCTTCCGAATGGTCATGACGGCGCCGTTCGTGTTCAGCCAGTAGACAGCGCGACTGTTCACGGCGATGGCGAAAGGCTGCACCTGACCCGAGGCGAGCGTCTCGACGGCGCCGCCAGCGGTCTTCGTGGTGCGCTTGACCAGCCCGCTGTCCCGGTCGCCCCAGTAGACGTAGGTGTCGTCGACGGCGACGCACGAGGGCGTCGCCTCACCGGAGGCATACGTGACGGCGTCGCCGGTTCCGTCGATCCTCTCGCTGACGACGAGGCCGTCGGAACCTCGAGCGCTGTAGACGCGCGTACTGTCGATGGCGAACTCGAAGAAGTCGGTGCCTCGCGCGGTGAGATCGGTGGGAGTCGCCGTGGCGGTCGCACGCGGCGCGCGCCGCACGCGGTTGGTCGGTCCGGTCACGCCGACATAGACGAACTGATTGTCGGCGACGAGCCGAGGAACCTTGCCCGAGGTCTCGGTGGTGAGGAGCGTGGCCGTGGTCAGCGCGGTCGGACCGCGCTTCACCTCCCCCGTCGTGCGAAGGTGGAAGAAGACCTCGCCGTTCGACACCGCGATGGCGCTGACGTCGGCCTGGCCGCTCAGGGTCACGCGAGATCCGTGGTTCGCGTCCTTGCGGACGGCGCTCACGAGGCCGGAGTTCGTCTCGGTCCAGTAGACGAACGTGTCGTCGAGCGCGAGGAGCGTGGGGGCCTGATTGCCGTCGAAGAGCGTGGTGACGCCCGTGCCGTCGACGTTGGCGCGCTTGACGTCACCGTCGCCGAGGGCCGTCCAGTACACGCCGCTCTCGTCGGCGGCGATGCCCTTCGCGTCGGTGTCGGTCGAGATCAGGACCGGCAGGCACGGTCCGTCGCACGGAGTAATCGGCGGAGCGACGCAGCCGCTGCCGATGCAGGTCTCGCTCGATGCGTCGCTCGGCTTCGTGCTGGTCTCGTCGGAGGCATCGGAGCCCGGCGTCGTCGTGCCGCCGTCACCGGTCGCGCCGCCGGAGAGACCGTCGGTTCCGACGATCAGCGAGCACGCCGCTGTCGAAGAGAGAAGGGCGACGACGAGCCAACCGCGCATTGTCGTCAAGGATCGCTGATCGCAGGCGCGGCGGCAAACTCGGACTGCGCGCGAGCGTGTCCGTCGTCGCTTGCGTGCGCTCCCCTCGGACGAACCATGATGACGTTCCCGTCCCGCTCGAGATCGAGGCCGCGAAGACGCGCGATGAGCTCGAGGGCCTCGTCCCACGGCACGTGCGTGAGCTTCAGTGTGACGGTGCCCGTGACCTCGCCGGCCACGACGATGTTCACGTGGCCGACGTCGGCGAGAAGGCGAAACACGTTGGCGACGTCCGCGCCTTTGAGATCGAGATCGACCGGCGCGCCGTGAAAGCGTGGCGCCGTGGAAGCGTCGTCGTCACGTGCGCCGATGCGTCGGGTGTCGAAGCGCGAGCGTGGCGAAGAC
>JAXDMI010001157.1:0-6509 GCA_034666145.1 Myxococcales bacterium
CGCGTGGTTCGACTGGGACTCGGGGGGCGTGAGCGTCAAGGTCCTCGCCGACAAGCTCGACGCCGCGCTCGAGCTGATGAGCGACGTCGCGCTCCATGCGACGTTCCCCGATGCGGAGATCGAGCGCCTCCGCGCGCGACGCATCGCCGGCATCCAGTCGGAGAAGAGCAGCCCCGGCACCGTCGCGCAGAACGCGCTCGTCGCCTCGCTCTTCGGTCGCGCGCATCCGTACGGCCACAGCCTCACCGGCGAAGAGAGCGACGCGAAGAAGCTCACGCGCGCCGAGCTCGTTCGCGCCTACGATCGCCTCTTCGTCCCGAAGAACGCGGCCATCGTCGTCGCCGGTGACGTCACCAAGGACACGCTCCTCCCCAAGCTCGAGGCCACGTTCGGTCAGTGGAAGAGCACGGCGGGCGCCCTCTCGCACAAGGGCCCGAAGCCCGTCACGAAGGCCGCCACCGACAAGCGCATCGTCCTCGTCGATCGCGCCGGAGCGCAGTCGCAGATCCAGGTGTTCCGTCCCGGCGTTCCGTACGCGAACGCGGACCGCGACAACATCGTGGTCATGAACGCCATCCTCGGCGGCATGTTCTCCAGCCGCATCAACATGAACCTGCGCGAGAAGAACGCGTACACGTACGGCGCGCGTTCGTACTTCGCGATGCGCCACGGTGCGGGTCCATTCCTTGCGGGCGCGTCGGTGTTCGCGGAGAAGACGGTGCCCGCGATCAAGGAGGTCTTCGTCGAGATCGAAGGCCTCCGGCGCGACGGTCCCACCGAGGACGAGCTCGCCCTCGCGAAGGAGAGCATTCGCCTCGCGATGCCGGGACGCTTCGAGACGGCCGGCGACGTGGCAGCCGCGGTCGCCGACCTCGTCGTCTACGATCTCCCGCTCGACGAGTTCGAGAAGAAGCTGGCGCGCATCGACGCCGTCACCGCCGCCGACGTGAAGCGCGTCGCGGGCGAGTACCTGAAGGCCGACGCCATGACCGTCGTCGTGGTCGGCGGCAAGACGACGCTCGCTCCGCAGCTCGACACGCTCGGCCTCGGCGCGTTCGAAGAGCGCGACCCTTACGGCAATCCCGTCGTCGCGGGCGGCGCGCCGGTCACGGCCCCGAAGAAGTAGGCGCGTCGACAGGCGGCGCCAGCAGCGTCCGCTGGAGCTGACGGAAATCGATCGGCTTCACGAGGTGCGCGTCGAAGCCCGCGGCGCGCGATTGCGCCACGTCCTCCGGGCTGCCATGACCGGTCACGAGGATGGCGAGGCGCGGCCGCTTCGCTCCGAGTGACGCCAGCAGATCGAGCGCAGTGCCGTCACCGAGCGAATAGTCGGTGACGAGCGCGTCGGCGTGGCCCGATTCGAACACCGAAAGCGCCTCGCGGACCGATCGCGCGGTCTTCACCTCGAAGCCGGCGCTCTGCAGGCCGACCTCGAGCACGATGACATTGTCCTCATCGTCATCCACGACCACGACAGTGGGTCCGGGCATCGGATCCTCAACGTAAGCAGCCCGCGCATACGAGCGAGCGCGAGCGTGACATCTTTCTTCACCATCCGTTGGCGTGCCAACGCATGTCGTCCTAACAACGTGGCTGAGGCGGAGAACGATTGTCGAGCTCACGCAGTCCTTGGGGCGAGACGCGACGTAGCGCCGTGGCAGCGGTTCTGCTCGCGGTGTCGTCGTTCGCGGGCGTCGTGGGCCTCGTCACGTGCAAGAGCGCGGGCCAGCCCACGCCGTCTTCAGAGCAGCGCGACCAGCGCAAGCAGTCTGAGCAGGCTGGCCCGCGTGCGTTGCAAGACGCGGCGACGTACGATCCGCATCGAGCGCCCGCCGCCGCGCACGACGATCGACCGCCCACCTACTGGAATCGCGTCGAAGGGATCCTCGCGACCAGCTGCACGAAGTGCCATGCCCGCGGCGGGATCGGGCCGATGCCGCTCACGTCGTTCGCCGACGCGCACGAGCACGCCGAGCGCATCGCGTCGGAGACCGCAGCGCGTCGCATGCCCCCGTGGCTGCCCGACACCTCGGCGTGTGCACAGCTGAAGCATTCTCGCGCGCTCGCACCGGCCGACATCGACGCGCTCGTTCGTTGGGCATCGAGCGGCGCGCCCGAAGGCAATCAGGCCGACCACGTCCCCACGTCCGTCACGAACACCTTCGCGGAGGTGAGGGGCGCGCCCGATCGCGTCGCGCAGCCCGATCTCGCGTATCCGCCGAAGCGCGGACGCGCCGACGACTATCACTGCTTCGTCCTCGATCCGAAGCTCGACAAGAACGAGCGCATCACCGCCCTGCGTATCGCGCCCGGGGCCGGCTCGATCGTCCATCACGTCGTCCTCTACGAGGTGCGGAAGGGCGCGCTCGATCGGATCAAGCAGCTCGACGACAAGGAGGCCGGCCCCGGCTACACGTGCTTCGGCGGCATCGGTGTCACGCCTCGTGTGAAGCCTGGAAAACCCGGCTCGGGACAGCTCGTCGACTTCGACGCACAGATGGTCGTGGCCTGGGCGCCCGGCGCCGGCGCCACCGACGTCGCCGGGGCGCCCACGGCGCTGCCCGACGGCACCGCCATCTCTCTCGCCGAAGGCTCGCGCCTCGTGATGCAGGTGCACTACAGCCTCGAGAACATCCAGCCCGCGATGACCGACAAGACGCGCGTCGAGATGTGGTTCGCGAACGGCGAGCCGCGACGGCAGGCGGTCTGGGTGCCTCTCCTCCAGTACGACTTCCACGTGCCGCCCGGGGTCGGTCCCGATGATCCGCGCACCACGGCGCGCGCCGAGATCGACATGCCCTTCCCGCTCACCGTACTCGGCGTCGCTCCGCACATGCATCTGCGCGGACGCTCCGCGCACGTCGAGGCGCTCGGCGAGAACGATCCGGCGAAGTGTTTGCTCGACGTCCCGCGCTGGGACTTTCACCACCAGGAGGCCTACTGGCTCGCCGAGGGCGTGCGGATCAACCGCGCTGCGCTCACGTGCAAGTGGGACAACCGCGAGATCGCCCAGCCGCTCACCAACGGACGTCGTCGTCCCGTGAAGGAGCTTCGCTGGGGCGAAGGAACCGATGACGAGATGTGTCTCGCGTTCCTGTATACGACGCTGTGACCTGCGCTGCTATTCCGACGTGGGACGTGGAAGACCAAGCAGATCGCTCGCTAGCGCAGCCTTGGTCGTGATGGCCTTCTTCGCCGCTGCCCTCTTTGCGCGTCGGCTCCGCGCGCGCATGTTGAGCATCTCGACGACGAGCGCGAACGCCATCGCCACGTAGACGTACGCGCGATGGATGTGCGTTCCCATGCCTTCGGCGATCAGCACGATCCCGATGAGCACGAGAAACGCGAGCGCTAGCACCTTGAACGTCGGATGCGTGTCGATGAAGCGCGAGACGTTGCCCGCGAAGAAGGCCATGAAGGCGACCGCGATCGTCATCGCGACGATCATGATCCAGACCTCCTTCACCATCCCCAGCGCCGAGATGATCGAGTCGAGCGAGAAGACGAGATCGAGGACGACGATCTGCGCGAGCGCCCCGGCGAACGAGCCCGGGACGCGCTTCAGGCCCCGCCCGCCGGCGTCTTCCTCGTCCTTCGCCTCCATCTTCTTGTGGATCTCGAGGACGCTCTTCGTGATGAGGAACACGCCTCCCCCGAACAGCACGAGGTCGCGGCCGGTGATGGCGTTCACCTTCGTGCTGTGGAGCCAGGCGTCCGGGATGAAGCCCAGTGAGGAAAGATGGAACAGCGGCGTCTCGAGCCCCATCACGTGGCGAATGCCGAGCAGCAAGAGCATCCGCGCGCCGAGCGCGAGCGAGAGGCCCACGAAGCGCGCTGCCTTCTGGCGCTCGGGCGGCAACGAGCCGACGAGGATGGAGAGGAAGATGATGTTGTCGATGCCGAGGACGATCTCCATCCCCGTGAGCATCAGCAGCGCGATGATCCAGTCCATCTAGAGTCGACCGGTACCGCGGTTCATCGTTGGTTCCTTTCGAGCGACTCAGACGGACGCGTGGCGACGACCGCCCATGCCGACGAGGAACATGACGACCAGCGCACCGATGATGCTGCCGATGACGCCTGCACTGTGGAAGGCGAGGACGGGACCGCCGTAGATGACGCTGCCGACGAGGCCGCCGACGAACGAGCCGGCCATGCCGAGAAGCGCGGTGGCGACGAGGCCCATGCTCTGGCGTCCCGGCATCACCGCGCGAGCGACGAGACCGATGACGAGGCCGAACAGGATGAATGCGATGAGACCCATGAGACGTTCTCCGGTGAAGCGGCACCTGGCCGCGTTGCGCGTTGTCGTGTGGGATCTCCTCACGCATGCAACGGGCCAACGCCGCAGCCGGGCCGCGCAGCGCTCGAGCTAACCCGCGTCCTTGGTCAGCTTCGGCAGGCTTGGGCTCTGCGGCGGCGGTGAGTCGTCGGGACGATCGAGCTTGGTCGGCACCGGCGAGTTCGGCGGCGTCTTCGGCTCGAGCGGATCGCCCTGCCGGCACGCCATCGCCCCGACCGTGATGACCGCCAACGCGAACGCGAGGCGAACGAGGGCGCGCTTCATGATCGACCTCGCGAACGCTTGGACGCCGGCGGCGCGTCCCTGGCCTCGATGGTTCCGGACGCATGACGCGCCTCGAGGGCCCTCTTCGCGAGCGGCCGCGTGGCCGGGCCGTCGAGCACGGCGCCGTCGACCCCGAATCGCGAGCCGTGACACGGGCAGTCCCACGTCTTCTCCGCGTTGTTGAACTTCACGAGGCATCCCAGGTGCGTGCACACACTCGACACCGCGTGCAGGCTGCCCTGCGGATCGCGATAGACGGCAAGACGCTCGCCGCGGAGGCGAATGGTCTTGCCCTCGCCGGGCCGGATCTCGCCCGGTGTCTTCGCGTCGGGCGGCTGGAAGCGATCGCTGAAGAGGTGCATCGGAAAATCGATGTTCTCCTCGAGATACGTCCCCGCGGCGGCGACGGGCTTCACGCGCGTCGCCGAGTAGAGCTCGGCCCACGGGCTCTCGCGGTCGTTGACGAGGTCCGTGACGATCATCGCCGCGACGGTGCCGAACGTCGTTCCATTGCCGGAGAACCCGGTCGCCACGAAGACGTGCTCGCTCAGCGAATTCCGGCCGATGAACGGCAGCCCGTCGACCGGCTCCTCCACCTGCGCCGACCATCGGTACGACGGCGCCGGCACGGTGATGCGCTCCTTCGTCCACGTGAGGAGCGCACCGAGGTGCTCCTCGGTGTTCGTCGTGGTGCCCGTCTTGTGATCCTCGCCACCGAGGACGAGGTACGGCACGCCGTCCACGTCGAAGGTGCTGAGATAGTGATACGGGTCCTCGGTATCCCAGTAGAGCCCGTCCGAGATTTGGACGTTCGGGAATGCGAGGACGTAGGAGCGATAGGCCGCGATCTTCGTCTGCAAGAAGACGCGATTGAGCGGCGCGTGCGTCGCGACGAAGACGTGCTTCGCGCGGATGACCGGACCGTGCTCGAGATGCACGATGCACGGCTCGCCGTCTTCGATGGTGACGACGCGGCTGTCTTCGTAGATCTGCGCGCCCTTCGCCTGCGCAGCCGTGGCCAGGCTGCCGAGATACCGAACCATGTGCATCTGCGCCTGATCCGGGAAGCGCAGCGCGCCCTTCGTCGCGAAGGGCAGCGGAGCCTCCGCGAGCAGCTCGACGGGCAGCCCGGCGCGGTTCGCCGCTTCGAGCTCCTTCCGCAGCATGTCGAGGTCTTCGCTCTTTTCCGTGTACAGGTAGCCGGGGCGGCGTCTGAAATCGCAGGGGATCGAGAAGGCCTTCACGAGCTCGCCGACCTTCTCGATGGCGGCGCGACTCGACTGCGCGACGAGCTTCGCGCCGTCTCTGCCGAAGTCCGACTCGATCTCCTGATAGCGCGTGTCGATCGCCTCGGTGAGATGCGTCGTCGAGCGATGGCTGACGCCGCAGCCGATGCGACGGGCCTCGACGACGCCGACGCGCTTGCCCGTCGCCGCGAGCAGCATCGCTGCCGTGAGCCCCGTGATGCCCGCGCCGATGACGACGACGTCGACCTCGGCGTTGACCGTGAGCGCGGGAAACGTCGGCGACGTGGCGGTCGCCGACCACAGCGATGCGTTGCTTTCCATGAGTGACGTCGTCCTCTCAGGCGCGCGCGGTCTTGCCGTTCTTGTTGCCGTTGGACGAGCCGGTCCCGTCGCTCGATTCGCCCTGTTTTCCCTGCTGTTCCCGCTTGTCTTGCCTCTCCTGCGGCCTGTCCTTCGCCGCGCCCGCCTCGGTGCGCTTGAGGCGCAGCTCGTTGTGCACCTCGTGGACGCCGCGGCAGTGCTCGGCGATGTGCTCGAGCCTGCGCTTGTCGTGGCGATGAAAGACGGTGCCGCTCAGCGTGACGACGCCGTCGGTCACCTTGACCTCGACGTCGCTCGCATCGATGTGACCCTGGTGCGCGATGGCATCGCAGACGTCGTCGCGGGTCCGCTCGTCGGAGCGCTTGTAGCCCTTG
>JAXDMI010001158.1:0-3401 GCA_034666145.1 Myxococcales bacterium
ATCGCCAGCACCATGACCGACGTGCTGGGGCAGTGCGAGATCCTTCTCGCGCAGCAGCCCCGCTGAAAGGTAGACTCGGCGATGAGGCGCACCTCGTGACGACCATGCTCACCGACGAGAGAATCAATATGCTCGCGCGCGTGGCGCGGGCGCCCCACGGCGGTGATGCGCCTGCAGGACAGGATCGGTCGATCCTGACGCTCGCCGCGGCGTCGTACGGGTCGCGTCCGACGGACGAGTCGACGGTGCCGACGGGCTTCGACCCGCATGCGGCCGCGCTGTTCGAGAGCATCGTCGAGGGCGCATACATCGTCGCGACGGCGGACGGCGTCTTCGACGACGAAGAGCGCCGCGCGTTCGAGCGCATCGTCACGGCAGCATGTGGTGGAGCGGTCGCGCCGCGCCATGTCGCCGATCTCATCTCCGACTTGCAGGACCAGCTCACCGAGGACGGCCTCGAGACGCGGCTGCAGCGCCTCGGCGAAGGCATCGCTCGTCGTGAGCACGCGCAGGAGGTACTCCGCATCGCGGCCCTCATCGCGCAGTGCAGCGAGGACGTGAGCGCGATCGAGCGCAGCGTCCTCGAGAAGCTCGCCTCGTCGTGCAAGCTGGAGGCCGCGGAGGTCGACGCGGCCCTCGCCGACGTGAAGAAGGCGCTGCACGGCTGAGACCGGGGCGCGCGTCACGGCTGCCTCAGCGGGCCAGGCAGCTGTCGACCACGGCGTCGGCGATGCGGTCCCAGTCCTTTGCCGACGTGTCGACGACCACTGTCGATAGCTTGCTGCGCGAGATGGCGGAGCGGCGATGACCTTGCGAACGAGCGAACGCCTCGAGCGCGAGCGCCTCCGAGCCGTACCAAGCGACGAGACCTTTCGACCACGCCGAGGCTTCGAGCTCGGGCCGCGCGAAGGACCGCTCGCGCAACCGCGCATCCGGCACGTCGAGGAGCACGCTCGCGAAGCCGAGCGCCGCGAGCTCGTCGTCGATCGCGCTCACGAGCTCCCAGCGCGGCATCAGCGCGTAGAACGTGAGATGGAAGCGCTCGAGGATCACGAAGTCGCCGGCCTCGATGCGCTCGCGGATCTCCGGCACGAGCCCGCGGAGGCGCGCGCAGCGGTCGTCGTCAGTGAGCTTCGCGTCGGCGAGCTCGGTGACGAGCTCACCGGTGGTGCGTTCTTCGTGGATGACGTGGATGCGTGGATGGCGAGCGAGCAGCGCCCCATGCGTGACGAGGCGGGCGAGCACCGTGGATTTGCCGGTGCCGGCGACGCCTTCGAGGATCAGGCCACGCGCGTTCAGCTCGCCTCGCGCGCCATCTTGAAGAGATCGGCCTCGGCGTCGCGTCCTTCGGCGCGGGCCTCGCGCTCGAGCGTGAGGAGGACCTCGCGATGCTTCGGCAAGAGCGCCTCGCGGCGATCGGGCGGCGCGTCTTCGAGGCGTGCAGAGAGGAGCGCGAGGAGATCCATGCTGCGCCCCAGCTTGCTGAGGTGTCCGACCAGCTCGTCGACGACCGCGTCGTTGTTCGGATCGCCCTGCAGCGTACGGGTGAGCGCCTCCACGCGCAGCTCCGCCTCGGCATCGTCGGCTCCGCCCGTGACATCGGGCAACGACTCCGGAATGGCGTAACGAGGCCGCGTCCGATCGTCCTCCGCCGCGCGCTGTTCCCGATCGCGCTCCTGCTCCCGCGCGAGCTCGTACGCCTGATCGGCAACCCGCACCCGCTCCCGCTCTTCCTCCCGCTCCCGCTCTCGCTCCCGCTCTCGCTCTTCCTCTTGCTCGCCTCCACGCACCCCGGCCGCCGCCGCGATCCGCTCCCCGAGCGCGCGATACCGCGCCTCGAGCACGCCATCCCCGGGCGCGATCCCGATCGCCGAAGCGAGATGCCGCTGCGCCGCATGCAGATCGCCGCGCTCGTCCTCGAAGCGCGCTGCCTCCTCGAGCCAGGCGAGCGCGATCGCTTCGTGTCCAGCGCGCTCGCGCATGCGCGCGAAGGCCAACGATGCACCGCTGGGATCGCCGAGCTGCGCGCGCAGTCGTCCTTCGAGGCCGCGCGCTGCGATCGCCTCGGGCGCGTCGTCGGGTACGGCGCGTAGTCGCGCCACCGCCGCGGGTCGATCGCCGAGCCGCTCGCCGAGCACGCGACCGAGCTCGAGGTGCATCCACGAAGTCTCGATGCCGCGCGTCTCCGCGATCTCGACGGCATGCGCGAGGATCGCCGCGCCGCGCGCCGCGCGACCTTCGGCAGCGAGCGCAGCGCCGAGCCCGGCGAGCGCCTCGGGATCGTCGGGACGATAGAGGAGGGCGCGCTCGTAGAGCTGCGCCGCATCGGCGCCGAGCCCGGCTGCGCGATACGCGTCACCGGCGCGACGGAGGACGTCGTGTCGATCACGCGCGCCGTGCGCGAGCGCCTCGAGCTCCTGGAAATCGACGCGAGCATCGCCGAGGCGACCCACCGTCAGACGCCTTCGCGCTCGCTCCCACCGCAGCTCGGCGAGCCGCGGGGCGCGGGCGATCGCGGCGTCGAGCCACGCGAGCGCATCGTGGGGATCGAGCGCGAGCTCCGCGGCGCGCGCATAGGCGAGGGCGCCGATCACGTTCGAAGGATCGCGCTCGCCCACCCGCAAGAGCGCTGCGACGGCGCCAGGCCGATCGCCGGCCTCGTTCATGAGATTGCCGGCGAGGAGACCGAGATGCACGGGCGTGGCCATCTCTCGTAGCGTCGCGCTCGCCGTCTCCGCGCGTCCGCCCACGACGCTGTCGACCTCGGCGATGCGCCGCGCGATCTCGGGATGCCGCGGCGCGCGCTCGAACGCCGCGAGATCGAGCTGCCGCGCGAGATCCAGATCGCGCGCCATGCGCGCATCGTCGGCCTCACGCGTGAGCATCGCGGACTCGACGGCCAGCGTGGCCTCGTCGGGCACCTTGGCGAGGGAGCCCGCGGCGCGCGCGAAGGCGACGAACAGCACGCCGTCGCTCTCGCCGGAGCCCGACATGCGCATGCCCTCGGAGCCCGGCGCGCGCACCCCCGCCTCCGGCAGGAGACGGCGCGCGAGACGGCCCGCGGCATCCGGCATCACGAATCGCGCGCCCTCGCGGCGCGCAGCGTCGCCGACGAGCGTGGCGACGGCGCGGATCGCCAGCGCGGTGGCCGGCTCGACGAGGTGCGCACCGCGCGCGCCGTGCACCACGAGCGCGACCTCTCCGTGCGTGGGGACCACCGCCACCTCGAATGCCAGCGCAGCGAGGACACCGGCGCGCTTCGTCGTGCTCGAGGCATTGCTCCGTGCATGTACGGTGACGGTTGCTCCGAACGCGCGCGGCTCGACGATGACCGTGCACGGACCGGTCGCGAGCAGCCCGCGCAGGCGTGGCTCGGCCCAGCGCGCGACGCGTCGCGCATC
>JAXDMI010001159.1:0-8391 GCA_034666145.1 Myxococcales bacterium
ACGAATAGCATCGAGAGATGGCCACGTAACTGCGGAGCAGCTCGGCCTCGTTCCCGGCGCGCTGCTGGCGAGGACCGTTTTGGCGTCGGCGCTCAGCACCGTGATGGTGATCGTCCTCGACTCCGCCGCGGCTTCCGCGAATCGCTCGGCCGTTCGCCGAGTCGCGCGAACGCCCGGCGGAGCGACGCGGGATCCTCGTAGCCGACGCGCGCGGCGATCTCGTCGACCGGGAGCTGCGTCGTCGTGAGGAGGTGCCGCGCGGCATCCACGCGGATGCGCCGGACGAACGCGAGCGGTCCGCTCCCGGTGGCATCGACGATGCGGCGAGCCAACGTGCGCGGGCTCGTTCCGACGGCCTGCGCGAGCTCCGGTATTCCGAACGGCTCCCCCAGATGCCGGCGAATCCAGCGCTCCGCGGCGATGACCTCGACCGAGGAGCGCGCGAGGAACGACGGCACCACGTAGCGCGCCTGGCTGGGTCGTTCGTCCACGACGAGGTAGCGCGCGACGAGCCCCGCGAGCGCGGGTCCCGCCTCACGTGCGATGAGATGCAGCATCAGGTCGAGCTGCGCGAGCGATGCTCCTGCCGTGCAACGACCTCGCTCCTCGACCACCATGGCGTCGCGATCGACGCGCACCTCCGGAAACAGCGATGCGAAGACCGAGCTGAGCCACCACGTGGTCGTCGCGGAGAGGCCGTCGAGGAGCCCGGCCTTCGCGAGGATGAACACGCCGGTGCACGACGCGGCCATCGTCTTCGCCGAGCACCGCGCCAGCCAGCGACACAGCTCCGATGTGCCCGGCGACGACAGCATGGCGAGCAGCTCCGGCTCGGTCGCCGCGCCGGTGCCGGGAACGATGACGAGGCTCGGTGCCGGACGCGACGGACGCGAGAGGCGCGAGAGGCGCACCGTCGGAACGACGAAGGGACCGGGACCGCACGCCACCGGCTTTCCGTCCGTGGACCCGACCTCGACACGGAACGGGCGCGGGCGCCGGAGCGCCGTCTCCGCCAGGCGATTGGCCGCATCGAGCGCCTGCAAGGTGACGGCGACGCTCGTCGCGTTCATCTGCGGGAGCACCGCCACCACGACGTTGGTTGGCATTGGCCGATTGTGCGCGAAAGATGTCGAATTCGCCACTGGCCCGCCGAGCGCGAAGACCTGATTCTTCCGGACATGCCTGACATGCCCACAGCGCGGAACACGAAAGAGGACGATCCGCTCGAGGACTTCGATCGCCGCGAGATCACCTTGGATGGGGTCACGAAGGTGGTTCACGTGGCCGGCACCGGACCGGCGGTGATCGTCATGACGGAGATGCCGGGCATCAGCCCGCAGGTCGCGCGCTTCAGTCGCTGGGTTCGGGACGCGGGATTCACCGTGTACATGCCGTCGCTGTTCGGGCGCGACGGCGCGGTGCCGAGCGTCGAGGAGGGCACGAAGATCCTCCGGCGGGCGTGCGTCAGCGCCGAGTTTCGTGCCTTCGCGAGGAACGAGTCGAGCCCGGTGACGAGCTGGCTGAGGGCGCTCGCGCGGCTCGCGCACGAGGCGTGCGGTGGGCCGGGCGTCGGGGCCATCGGGATGTGCTTCACCGGGAGCTTCGCGCTCACGATGATGCTCGAGCCGTCGATGCTCGCGCCGGTCCTTGCCCAACCGTCATTGCCGTTCGACGACCCCGCGGGGATGCACATCGCTCCGGACGAGATCGCCGCGGTTCGCCGGCGTCTCGAGCGGGAGGACCTGACCGTCATGGCCTATCGCTTCGAAGGCGATCGCTTCTGCACGGCGCAGCGATTCGCCGCCTATTCCGAGGCGCTCGGCAAGCGCTTCATCGCACGCGTGCTGCCCGACAGCGCGGCGAGCCGTGACTGTGCGCCGTTCTTCGAGCACGTGGTGGCGAGCCCGCACAGCGTGGTGACCGCGCACCTGATCGACGAAGCCGGCCAACCGACAATTGCCGCCCGCGACGAGATCCTCTCGTTCTTCGCGCGCCGGCTCGCGACGTGATGCGCGCCAGTGACGTCGATGAGCGCGCTCAGCCGGCGTCGCCGAGCGCCTCGAGGATCGCGCGCCGCTGCTCCGCGAGGTCGGTGGCGGACACGTCCCGCGGATGCGGCGCCTCGATACGAAACTCGCCGTGGATGCGGCCCGGCCGCGGGCTCAGCACCACGACCCTGTCCGCGAGGACGACCGCCTCGTCCACGCTGTGCGTGACGAAGAGGACCGTCGAGCCGATCGCAGCACGAAGTCGGAGCAGCTCTCGTTGCATCTGCGTGCGCGTCTCTGCGTCCAGGGCGCCGAACGGCTCGTCGAGCAGGATCACGCCCGGCTCGTTGACGAGCGCGCGCGCGATGGCCGCTCGCTGGCGCATGCCACCCGAGAGCTCGTTCGGGTACGCCGCAGCGAACCCCTTCAGGTCCACCAGCTCGAGCGCGCGGGCCGCGAGCACACGGCGCTTCGGCGCCGCGACGTGCGCGATCTCCAGCCCGAGCTCCACGTTCGCCTGCACCGAACGCCACGGAAGCAGCCGGTCCTCCTGGAAGACCATGCCGATCGCCGGGCTCGGGCCTTCGATCCTCGCCCCGTCGAGGAGCACCGCGCCCGCGCTCGCGACCTCGACGCCCGCGGCGATGCGCAGAAGCGTGGTCTTGCCACATCCGGAGCGGCCGACGAGACACACGAGCTCTCCATCGCCGAGCTCGAGGTCGATCGACGCGAGCGCCGTCACGCTCTCGTCCCGCCGCGTGCGGTACGTCTTCGTGACTCCGGAGAACGCGAGCCGGCTCATACTCTCGCCGTCCTACGCCAGGGGAACAGCTTGCGCTCGAGCAGCAGGAACAGCTCGTTCAGCAGATAGCCGAGGATACCGATGGCGAGCATGCCCACCACGACCGCGTCGATCTGCAGGAGCTCTCCGTAGTTGACGATCATCCTGCCGAGGCCGGTGGACTCGCCGCCGATCATCTCCGCGGCCACGATGCACGCCCAGCCGACGCCCATGCCCAGTCGTGCTCCCGTCACGATCGAAGGGAGCGTCGCGGGCCATACGATCTTCGTGATCACCTGCCAGCGGCTCGCGCCGAGCACCTGCGCCACCTCGACGAGGCGAAAGTCCATGCTCTCCACGCCTGTCATCGTGGAGATGAGGATCGGGAAGAAGGTGCCGAGCGCGATGATGAACGTGTAGCGGTTCTCGCCGCGGAGAAAGATGATCGCGAGCGGAACCCAACCGAGCGGCGGGATGAAGCGGATTGGTTCGATGAGCCCCTTCAAGGCGTCGTAGACCCGACGCCACAGCCCGAAGACGATCCCGGTAGGAACGGCGAAGAGCGTGGCGAAGACGAACCCCTTCAGCACGCGCAAGAGGCTCGCCGCCGCATGCAGCAAGAGCCCGCGCCCTTGAGTGTCGCCTTCGAGTGTGAGGTGCACGGCGGCCTTCGCGACCTCGCGCGGCGACGGAAAGAAGATCGAACGGGTCACGAGCGTCAGCACCTGCCAGAGAAGGAGCGCGCAGACGACGGCCACGCTCGGCATCAGCGCGCGCGACCACGCCGCACGCGCGCTCCGAAAATCTGGGGCCGCTTCGTTGCTACGTGCCACCGAGCGCCTCCTTCAGCGCCGTCGTGTCGATGGCCCTGGCGAGGAACGCATCGAGGCCCTCGCGGGTCACGCCCTTCAGCTTGGCCGACGCGACGTCCTCGGCCGCGAAGAACCGCACCGATTCGAGGTTGAGCGGCAGCCCGTCGAGGAAGAGATGCGATCGCCGCACGCCCTCGCTCACCACGGCCTCCGGGAGCCCCGATTTGATCGCGGCCACCTTGACGCGCTCGTCGGTGTGCTCCGCGACGTAGCGGCGCGTCTCCTCCATCGCGCGAAGGAATCGCACCACGACGTCGCGGTGCTCGCGCAGGAGCTTGCCGCTCACGGCGATCTCCGAGGCCTCGGCGTTGGGCGTCACCGTGTCGAGGAGGTAGTGCGCTCCGAGCGCCTGCACCGCGCGCGCCGCCACGGGCTCCCAGGCGACAAAGGCGTCGATCTCCCCTTTTTCCAGGTACCCCACGAGATCGGCGGCCTTGCCGTAGACATGGGTCGTCCTCAGATGATTCGTGCGCTCGAGATGATTGAGCAGTGTCTCCTGGATGCTGCTCAGGCCGGGCGTTCCCACCTTCTTGCCGTCGAGATCGCCCAGCGAGTCGATCCCCTTTCGCGCGACCAGCGGCGCGTCGTTCTTGGTCTGCGACGCCACCACCACGAGATCGCCACCTTGCGCGATCGCCGCGAGCGACGGCGAGATGCCGAGCAGCCCGACGTCGAGCTCGCCGGCCGCCATGTCCTGCGCGATCTGGCCGCCCACCGAATAGCCCTTGTCTGCAAGCTCGAGCCCGTGGCGCGCGAAGATGCCCTGGTCCAGGCCGGTCTGGAGGAACAGCTCGCGATTGAGAGAGCCGGTGTTGTAACCGAGCCGCAACGGCGTGCGACCGGTCGAGCCGGCGCCGTCGCGCTTGCAGCCGACGGCGAGGCACACGACGACCAGGAAGAGGACGCACGGACCCAGCATCCTTCGGAACGCGGCGCGGACAGCTCGGGTTTCCATGCGTGACCTCTCTGACTCTCGAGTGTGATGCCGGTCATCCCGGATGGTCGGCGGCTTTTCGCGCCACTGTCGCGGCGATGAGGATGGGGTCGTAGACGGGCGCGAACGGCGGCGCGTACGACAGGTCGAGGCCCTCGACCTCGGCCACGGTCATGCGGGCCGTGAGCGCGGTGGCGAAGACGTCGATGCGCTTGGCGACGGGGCCCCCTCCAATCATCTGCGCGCCGAGCAGGCGGCCGGTGCGGCGCTCGACCGTCACGACGGTGAGCACCGGGCCGTCGCCCGGGTAATTGCGGCCTCGCGTGTGGTGGTGCGAGACGGCGATGACCGCGTCGAGCCCCATCCGCGCGGCCTCGGCGGCGTCGATGCCGGTGCGCGCCACCTCGTGCTCGAACAGCTTGAAGCCCGCCGTACCGACGATGCCGGCGAATCGTTCGTCCGCGCCAGCGGCGTTGGCGCCCGCGACCTTGCCCTGCTTGTTGGCCGTCGTCCCGAGCGGGATCCAGACGGGACGGCCCCTGACGAGATGCCAGGCCTCGGCGCAGTCGCCGGCGGCGAACACCGAAGGCACGTTGGTGCGCATGCGGTCGTCGGTCGTGATGGCGCCACTCGCTCCCAACGCGATCCCCGCGCCCCGCGCCAGCCCCGCGTTGGGACGCACGCCGATCGAGACGAGCACCAGCGCGGCCTCGTGGTGGCCACGATCGGTCCACACCCGGAGCGTCTCTCCTTCTCGTTCGAGTCGCTCGACCGACACGCCGGTCTCGACGTGGACGCCGGCCCGCACGAGCTCCGCCTTCGCCTCGGCGCAGATCGGCTCGGCCCAGCCTGGCAGCACCCGATCCATCTTCTCGAGCACGGTCACCTCGATGCCGAGCCCGCGCAGCGCGTCGGCCATCTCGAGACCGATGTAGCCCGCACCGATGACGACCGCCGAACGGACCGGTCGCTCCGCGAGGTGCGCCTTGATCGCCGCCCCATCGGTGAGCTCGCGCAAGACGAAGACGCCCGGCAGATCGAGGCCGGGCAGCGCGGGACGCGACGCCGAGGCCCCGGTGGCGATGACGAGCCGATCCCAGCGCACCTTCTCGTCAGCGCCGGCGGGCGACCGGACGTGAACGAGGGCGGCGGCGGGGTCGATGCTCAGCACCTCGTGCCCCGTGCGCACGTCGACGCCGCGCTTGTCCCGCGCGGTCTCCGGGTCGAGGAGCACGAGGTCGTCGAGCGCACGGCTCGGCGTGCCGACGTTGTACGGCATGCCGCATGCGCTGTACGAAATGTGTGGGCCGCGCTCGAGCACGATGACCTCGGCGTTGCGATCGCGTCGCTTCGCCTGGCTCGCCGCGCTCATCCCGGCGGCCACGCCGCCGATCACCACGATGCGCATGGTCATCTCCCGTATTTCGCCCAGTGGTCGGTGAAGAGCTCTTCATCGGTCGGCGGCGGCGGGGCGTTCGCGATCACGCGCGACACCCACGTCAGGTTGACGAAGTGCCTGCAGTTGATGTTCTCGGTCGTGATGTTGCGGCCCCACGTGCCGCAGGCCAGCGAGAGCGTGAACGGAAGCCCGTTGCGAGGGCTCCCCGCTCCCTCGTTGAGGTTCTGGTTCACGAGCACGCGCGCGGTGCGCGTGCCGAACGCGAGCGCGTCGACGTGCGCGTCGCGGGTCGTGTGGATCCCGCAGGTGTGCCCGAGCCCCTGGTACGCGGTGATGGCGTTGACCTGATCGACCGCCGCCTGGATCGCTCCCTGGTACCGGTAGAGCGCGAGGACCACGCTGAGCTTCTCGCCCGAGAACGGATGTTCGGGACCGACGCCATCCTCCTCGACGACGAGGAACGTGCGGTCCGCCGGGAGCGAGATCCCGGCGCGCTCCGCGATCTGCGAGGCAGGCCGCGCGATGACCTCCAGCACGGGAATGTGACTCGTGCCCGACCACATGGCCTTCTGGAGTCGCGCTTTCTCTTCGGGCGAGCAGAAGTACGCGCCGCGTGCCGTGAGCTTCTCCTTGAGCCGGTCGTAGATCGACGCATGCGCGACCACCGCGTTGTCGGCGAGGCAGCTCGTCGCGTAGTCGAACGTCTTCGCGCGGGCGATCATGACCGCGGCGTCGTCGAGGTCGGCCGTCTCGTCGACCACGTGAACGCTGTTTCCGACGCCTACGCCATAGGCCGGCGTTCCCGAGCTGTACGCGGCCTTCACCATGTCGACGCCGCCGGTGGCGACGATGAGATCCGCCTGGCGCATCAGCTCCTGCGTCTTGCCGATCGACGGCTGGCGGACGATCTGCACGAGATCCTCCGGGGCCCCCACGGCCTTGCAGCCCTGGCGCATCAGCTCAACGGCGAGCGCCGACGACTTCTGCGTCTTGGGGTGCGGAGCCACGACGATGGCGTTCTTCCCCTTGACCGCGCAGAGCGTCTTCATCGGCGGTGTCGCGTCGGGCCCGGTCGACGGGATCAGCGCAGCGACCACGCCGACCGGCTTGGCGATCTTGACGAGGCCGCGGGCCGGGTTCTCCTCGACGACGCCGACCGTCTTCACGCCGTGCATGTCGCGCAGCGTGCCGGTGACGCGCAGTCGGATCTTCGTGACCTTGTCCTCGTAGTTGCCGAAGCCTCCTTCTTCGACCGCGAGCTTTGCCAGGGCTTCGCGGCTCTTCACGACGTGCCAGCCGATCGACGTGACGAGCTCGTCGGTCTGCGCTTGCGTGTAGTGTGCAATGGCCTCCATGGAGGCACGTGCGCGCTCGATGAGCGCCGAGATCTCGGGTCGCGGGTCAGGCTTCTTGTCGGCGGGCTGAGTGGTGGAGGCCGACGGCGTTTGGGTGGTCATGGGTCTATGCTCCTTCTGCGTGAACGATCGCTTCGGCGTGAGCGAAGAGCGCGGGCTCTCCGCCGGTGTGTAGGAAGAGAACGGGACCCGTCGGGAGCCGTTTGTCGTGGGCCAGCGCGGCGAGCCCGGCCAGCGCCTTGCCGGTGTACGTCGGGTCCGTGAAGATCCCCTCGCAGCGGGCTGCGGTCCGGAGCGCCGCGAGCCCCGCGATCGTCGGGATGCCGTAGCCTTCGCCGAGGAAGCCGTCGTGCAACCCGAGCTCGTCGTCGACGAACGGCGTGCGCGCGAGACGGGCCGCGGCATCGCCACCGAGGAGCGTCGCAGCCTCTGCGGCGAGCGTCACGACGCGCACGCGCGTCTCCCGCGCGGGACGGCTGACGACGATGCCTTCGAGGAGAAACGAGGTGCCGAAGAGCCGCCGCCCGAGCAGCCAGCCCGCCAGCGTGCAGCCCGAGCCAACGGCCATGACGACGGCAGCAGGGCGAACGCCGCGCGCGGCGGTCTGTGCGAGCGCCTCCTGCACTGCCAGCACGTGCGCGAGGACCCCGAGCGCAGAAGCGCCGCCTCGGGGAATCGCATAAGGTGTTCGGCCGGCGGCGCGCAGCCGCGTCATGGCCGCCTCGATGCCGCGATCGACGCTCGCACGATCCGCGTCGCCGGTGAAATGGACGCGTGCACCCAGCATTCGGCTGAGCAAGAGGTTGCCTTGCGCCGTCGACGTCGGCTCCGGCCCCCACGAGAACGCCTCGCATGCGAGGCCGGCGTGGGCCGCAGCGGCCGCGGTCACGCGCACGTGATTCGACTGCGGGCCTGCGCCGGTCACCAGCGTGTCGGCTCCCTTCGCGAGCGCATCGGCGAGGAACAGCTCGAGCGCGCGGACCTTGTTGCCGCCGAAGCCGAAGCCGAGGAGCTCGTCGCGCTTTACCCAGAGCTCGGGGATCCCGAACGCTGCGCCCAGCC
>JAXDMI010001160.1:0-2617 GCA_034666145.1 Myxococcales bacterium
CGAGCCTCTCGAGCCACGTGCGGAGCGCGCTCTCGTCGCCCTTCGCTTCGAGCGACGCGACGATGGCCGATGCGATCGCCGGATCATCGGGCGAGATCTCGCGCGCCGACTCCAGTGTGGCGAGCGCGCGCTCGGGGTCGCCGAGGCGTTGCGAGAGGACGGCTGCCTCCGCGAGCGCCAGCGCGAGCTTCGCGCTCTTCTTGCGCTCGGCGGCGCGACGGTCCGCGAGCGACGTCGCCACGAGCTCCCAGCGCCCCGCATTGGAGTGCACGCGCGTGATGAGCTCCCGCGCACGCATCGCGAACGACGGATGCGTGCTCTTCGCCACCGACTCGGCGAGCGCCAGCGCGCGCTCGGGATCCACGTCGGTCAGCGCCTCGGCGGCGCGCAGGCGAACGTCGGTCTTCGCCTCGTCGTTCTCGACGACGTCGGCCTCGGCGAGGAGCGCACGCGCGAGCTTCTTGCCGTCACGCGAGCGAGCGGCGGCCGAAGCGAGACCGGCGATGGCGCTGCGCCGTTGCGGATCGATGGCGAGCACGTCCTCGTAGGCGCGCGCCGCGTGCGCTGCGTCGCCGGCGACGTCGTCCCACAGCCACGCGATCTTCTCGAGGTAGTGGAGACGCTTCCCGCTGTCCGTGACGCGCTCCGCCGCTTTCGCATAGAGCTCGACGCGCGCCGAGACCGCGTCACGCGAGCCCGCGGCTGCGAGCCGCTCCGCGAGCGCATCGAAGACGCCGGGCGCCGCGGGATCGGCGAGCCAGGCCGCCTCGCGATGACGTGCAGCGTCGACGTCACGTCCCGCTGCCGCCGACGCATCCGCCGCGACGAGGAGCGCGCGGGTCTTCGCACGCGTGTCGTCGGCGAGCGCGGCTTCGCGCATCCACAGCACGGCACGCGCATCATGACGCCCCGCGCCTACCAGCAGGCGGTCGAGGTCTTCGAGAACGGTGGCGTCGTCGGCGTCGAGGACGCGCGCGCGCTCGAGCGCGAGCACCGCCTCGGGCAACGCTCCGGCACGCTCGGCGGTGGCAGCGACGGCGCGCAGCGCGAGCAGCTCGCCGCGCGGCTCGGAGATCATCGTGAGGGCGTTCTTCCGCACGCGGAGCGCATCCGTGTGACGTCCTGCCTTGTCGAGGAGACGAGCCAGCTCGTTCGCGACGCGCGTATCGACCACCTTCGAGGTGCGTGCGCGCGCGTGCGCGTGCTCGAGCAGCTTCAACGCGCGAGCCTCCTCGCCGGCGTGGAGATGCGCGCACGCGCCGTCGAGCTCGAGGCACGTCGCCCGTGCGGGATCCTTCTCGAGCGCGGCCTCGGACTCGAGGAGTGACCCGAGCCGCGCATCGTCGCGATGCACGACGACGTGATCGACGAACGCCTGCCGCACGGCGCCGATGCCCGGCGCGAGCTCGACGGCATGCTCGAGCGCAGCGCGCGCGGTGCCGGCGTCGCCGAGACGCCGATCGAAGATCAGCGCGCGCTCGACGTGGAGCCACGCCGACGCGAGCGGCTCGCCCGCGAGACCTGCCAGACGACCGAGCAATGCTGCGAGCTCCGACCAGCGACCGGTCGCCTCGAGCGCGGCCTCGAGGCCGGCGAGCGCGCCTGCGTGGTCGGGGACGAGCGCGAGCGCCGCCGCGTATGCCGCCGCCGATTCGACCGATGCACCGCTTCGGGCCTCGAGCAGCCGGCCCTTCTCGACGAGGAAGTCGGCGCGAACCAGCGTATCGGAGACGTGCGCGACGAGATGCTCGACGTGCGCGAGCTGCGCCTCGATGTCCGAGGGCTCGCGCCCCGCCGAGAGCGTGCGAAGCAGCGCGTGCGCGCGCGGCGCGTGATCGACCAGGGCCGCGGCCTGCTTCGCCGATGCGCGCGCGTCGTCGACGTTGCCGTCGTCGAGCTGCGCCTGCGCGAGCTCGACATGCGCGCGCATCGACGCCACCGTGTCGGCATCGGCAGAGAGCGCCGCAGCACGCGCGCGGAGCAGCGACGTCGCAACCGTCTCGCCCTCACGTTCCTCGAACGACGCTCCGACATCGAGCAGCTCGCGCGGCGAGGGCAGCTTGATGGTGGCGCGATCGAGCGGCGGCGCGACGACGCCGTGCGTACCGGTCAGCATCGCCGCCGTACGTGCGTTCGCCGCAGCATCGAGGATCGACAAGCGATCGGCAGCGATGAGCGCGCTGTCGTCGTCGACGAGCGCGCTGCTGTCGAGCGTCACCGTTCCAACATCGCTTTCCACCGACGTGCGGGGGCCGTTCATGGGACGCAGTACACCGGAAAAATAGGCTCGCGGCACGCGGGAACGCCTTGCGCTATGATCGATGGACGATGAGGTCAGAGCACCGCTCACGACTCGTGGGATTGATGGGTCTCGCCCTCGCGACGGTGACTGCTGCGGCCTGCAGCGGAGCTACCCCGCAAGAAGCGCTCGAATCGCAGCCCACGAGCGGTACGAGCGGCGGTACCAGCGGAGCCACGAGCGGTGGCACGAGCGGAACGACCAGCGGCGGAACGAGCGGCACCACGAGCGGCGGGCTCGACGCGTCGGCGGACAGCGCCGCGACGTGTCCGCCGGAGGTCGAGCCGAACGACAGCAAGGACACCGCCAACGTGCTCG
>JAXDMI010001161.1:0-4967 GCA_034666145.1 Myxococcales bacterium
CACGACGTGAAGGTCACCGACCCCGACAAGCTCGGCTTTGCGATCGATGCGTACCAGAAGTTCCGCGCGGGTCAGGTCCCCGTCGCGAACCTGCCCGACATCCGCCGCGTCTTCCTCGATGACGCTCTCGAGGAGATGTCGATGCGGCCGAAGACGGGCGCGACGGGGAAGGAGATCCTCGTGCAAGCGTGCGCGCAGTGCCACAACTCGCGGCTCGATCAGGGCGTCTCGCGCGCGAAGTTCGACGTGACCCAGCTCGACACGATGTCTTTTGCAACGAAGCAAGCGGCGATCGCGCGCATGAAGCTCTCGCCGAACAATCGCCTCCACATGCCGCCGGCGCTCTTCCGTACGCTGCCCGACGCCGCGCTCAACGCCGCCGTCGACGCCCTGAAGTAAGCCGTTTTCCGCGCGGGGCGGTCGTGCCATGCTCCGCGCGGTATGACGACCCCCGCGCCCGACGCGCCCGCCGCTGCCGCTCCGACCGGGTTCGACGATCCTGCGTTCCGGTCCGCTCGGACCCGCAACTGGCTCGTGCTCGGCTTCCTCTACGCGGCCTTCTACATGAGCCGCTACAACTTCGCGGCCGTGATGGTGAACCTCTCGGGCACCTTCGGCTGGACGAACACCGAGCTCGGCATCTTCGAGACGACGATGCCGCTCGTGTACGGCCTCTCCGTGGTGTTCAACGGCCCGATCGCGGATCGGATCGGCGGCCGCAAGGCGTTCCTCTTCGGCGCGCTCGGCGTCGTCGTGATGAACCTCCTCTTCGGTCTGTGCATTTCGTTCGTCGACGTGCCGGCGGTGGTCATCGGCAAGGGCCACGACGCGCACGTGGTCACTGCAGCGGTCCTGAAGCACGGCTTCCAGCCGCGGTCGCTGCTCCTCCTCATGGCCGCCATCTGGGGGACCAACGGCTACTTCCAGTCGTTCGGCGCGCTCTCGATCGTGAAGGTGAACGCGCAGTGGTTCCACGTGCGCGAGCGCGGGACGTTCGCGGGGATCTTCGGCGTACTGATCCGCTTCGGGTTGATCCTCGCGTTCTCCGGCGTGCCGGCCATCGCCACGGTCCTGCCGCTCCAGTACGCGTTCTGGATCCCGGGCCTCGTCGTCGCCGTGCTCTTCGCGCTGAACTACCTCTTCATGCGCGACTCACCGATGGACGCCGGCTTCGGCGACCTCGACACCGGCGACGCGCAGGGCGTGTCCGACGGCAAGCCGAGCAGCCTCGGGTTCGTGCTGCGCACCGTGTTCGCGAGCCGCGTCACGTGGATCATCGCGCTCGGCTCGATGATGATCGGCATGGTGCGCCGCAGCACGATCGACTCCTGGTACCCGAAGTATTTCAAGGAGGTCTACCTCGGCAGCCCCACCGCGAGCCTCGCCTCGTACGTGCCGTACCAGACGGCGGCGTGGGGCATCGCGCTGCTCGGCATCGCGGGCGGGTTCGCATTCGGGATCACCTCCGACCGCGTCTTCAAGGGTCGCCGCGCGCCGGTGATCTTCTTCGGCTTCGTCGGGATGGTGGTGGTGCTCGGTCTCTTCGGTCTCATCGATCGAGTCGGCCCGAGCCCGTGGGTAGCGGCGGCATGTCTCCCGCTCCTCTCGGTGTTCGTCAACGGCGCACACGGCATGATCGGCGGCGCAGCATCGATGGACTTCGGCGGGCGGAAGGCGGCGGCGACGGCGGCCGGGCTCTTCGACGGGATGCAGTACCTCGCGAGCTCCTTCGTCGGCATCGGCATGGGCTACACGCTCGATCGATGGGGCTGGAAGGCGTGGCAGTTCGTGCCGATTCCGTTCGCCGTGGTGGGCGCGCTCTTGATGACGCGCATCTGGAACGCGACGCCCAAGGGCCGAGCGGCGCACTGACGGCGCACTGACGGCTCACTGACAAACTGAGCGACGGGGGTTGCGGTCTCGACGTTTTGTCGAAGAGGCTCGGTGGTAGAGCGTCGTTTGGTGCCTATTTTCGAGGGTGATCCGCACGGTGGGCGCGGTACACGCGTTGCAGCACGCGTCCTCGATGGAGCTCTCCCCGAACGACACCTACTGGCGCCGGCTGATGCATCGCTGGCTCGTCGAGTACAACCCGCTCTACTTGCTCAGCGCGACGCTGGTGCTGGGCGGCATGATCCTCACGTCGCGCGGGCTCGCGCGCGAAGGGAGCCTGTACGGCGAGATCGGCGTGGCGGCGATCGCCGAGCTCTACGCGGCGACGTTGATCGGCGGCGCCGCGCTCCTGACGCGCATCGGTCATCGGCGGCCGGCCGTGATGCTGGCGCTCCTCACTGTGCTCTACCAGTGTGACCTCACGCTGCAGACCGAGGCGTCTCCGTATCTGGGCGGCGTGGGGACGGCGGCGACGACGGCCTGGCTAGCGCTCTTCATGGCGAAGCTCGGTGCGCTCGCGTGGGCGATGAAGCTCCGCGTGTCACGCGCGGCCTACGCCACCGCAGCGTTCGCGGCGCTCGGGCTGGCGATCCTTCCTCGGTACCTCCACGATCTCGAGCCTCGCAGCGCGTCTGCGCTCGTTGCCCTGTGGTTGTTCGGCACGTTCACCCTCCATGGCGCTGCGAGCACGGGCACGAGCGCGAGCGAAGGCAACAGCGACTCCACGAGCGGCGTGACGAGCGCCGTTCCGCTCGACGCATGGGGCGCGACGGTCCTGCGTCGTGCCGTGCGTGCATCGTGGTCGCTCGGTGCGCTGCTCTTCGTCGGCCACGTGATGTTCTGGTCGACGCAGCATCCCATCACGCTCGCAGCGCTGTTGCCGGTCGCCCCGTTGCTCGCGGTTCGCGGCGTGCGCGGCGAAGCGCAGACCTGGATCCTCGTGGTGGCGACGCTGCTCTTCGTCGCGCTCGCGATGCCGAGCGCGTTCGCGGTCACGGCGCTCATGGCGGCGGCCGCCCTCGTGGTGCGCGCGCTCTTGCCGGGCGTGCGATCGCCGGCATCGGCGGCCTCGCCCGCGGTTCTTCCTCGCGACGAAGCGGGGCCCTATCGCGCGTTCGATGCGTTCGATGCGGGCGATCCGCCGCGACCGGCGCCGGCGGCCGCAGCGCCGGTCTTCGTGCCGCCGTCGTTCGTCTTGGTGGAGCGAGCGGAGCGGATGCGTCTCCTCACCGGCGCGCTCTTCACGCTCCATCTCGCGGTCTGGACGTTGGGATGGACCGGCGGAGACTGGCCGGCGCACGTCCTCGCGCTCGATCTCGCGACGGCGGCCGTCGCGCTGCTCTTCGCCTGGCGGGCGCGCGTCCGCGTGGCGCTCGTTCCGCTCGCAGCCGGCGCGATGGATCTCGTGGTGCGAGCCCACCTCGTGCCGGCGCCGCGCTCGCTTCTCGAGTGGGGAGCGACGGCGGTGGGGCTCGGCTTCGCGCTCCTCTTGGCGTCGCTCGCGGCGAGCTATCGGCTGCGCAGGACGTCCTGACGGCGCTCCGGTGCCGAGAGCGCATGATCAGCGCGCGGTGCGCGTGGCCACATGCTCGCGGAGCGACGTCATGAGCTCGCCCCACCACATGCCGAGCGTGCGACTGAAGTCGGCGCCCGTCTTGCCGTGACGTGCGGGATGGTCGTCGGGGAGCGCCGACCAACCACGATGCTCGACGGTGACGTTGGTCCCGCGGCCGATCGCTTCGAAGCGGACCTCGACGACGGTCTTCTGGTCGGCCTCGTAGTTGACGCCGCGCCACTCGAATTCGAGACGCGCCGGCGGGTCCCACGCGGTGATGTGCCCGACCTCGATGGTGCGGGTGGCGTCGCTCGCCTTGCTCGCGGTGAACGTCTCGAACAGCCGACCGCCGACGCCGGCTTCGAAATGGAGCTGACCGCGGCGGCGTCCCGCGATGCGGAACTTCGGCCCTTGCTTCCACCAGAGGTCGATCTCCTTCGTGAAGACGTCGAACGCGTCCTCCGGCGATACGGCCACGAAGACGGTGACGCGAGCGCGGTCGCCTTCGCGTGTCGCGCTCGCGGTCATCGCTTCCCCTTCGTCGGCTTCGCCGGCTTCTGGCCGCGCGTCTTCTCGGCGTGCGCCTTGAAGGCCTCGAGCTCGCCCGACCAGAACGATTCGACGTCGTCGAGCCAGCTGCGGAGCGCGTCGAAGCGCTCGCGCTTGAGACGATAGACGCGCACGCGTGCGTCGTCGCCCTGGTGATCTTCCTCGACGAGGCCGCTCGTCCGCAGGACGCGGAGGTGACGGCTCATCGCCGCGGGCGTCATCGCCAGAGCCTGCGCGAGCTCGCCCGCGCGTCGTGGCTTGTGCACGAGCAGATCGACGACGCTGCGCCGCGTGTTGTCCGCGAGCGCAGCGAGCGTGCGATCGAGCTCGGGGATGGGAAGCGCCTCGGAAGCGCCGCGCGCGGAGCTCACGCGTTCGTCGTCTTCGTCGGGGTCTCGGTCTGGGGGTTGCGGAGCCGCTGGATGAACCACCAGCGATGACCGCCGATGTCCTCGACCTCGTAGCCGCGGTCCTCCCAGTAGTCCTCGCCGTAGTCCGTGGTGGTCGGCTCCGCGACGATGATCCCGCCGGCGTCGCGCGCTTGCTTGCAGTGCGCCTCGACGTCGTCCACGTAGACCATCATGTTCTGCGTGTTGATGCCGTCGGCCTCCTTGGGGCTGCGGCGCTTCGGGAATTTGCCGGGCTTCGAGTCGCCCACCATGATCATCCCGTCGCCGTAGCGGAGCTCGGAGTGCTCGATCCGGCCGCCTTCGCCTTCGATCTTGAGCTGGATCTCGAAGCCGAACGCGGTGCACAGCCAGTCGATGGCCTTCGCGGCATCGGGGTAGCAGAGCGAGGTCGAGATGCGGGGCCAGCCGGGCGGGGGCGGTTTCATGGTGTCCTCGAGGGGTAACAATTGCCGGTGGAGGCAATGATTGTCAGTTCGAGAAATAGTTAACCCAAGAGAGAACTATTGTCAACCACCGCCGAGCTCCCTCGAAATCGCATCGACGAGCCGCGCCTCCGCCGC
>JAXDMI010001162.1:0-4794 GCA_034666145.1 Myxococcales bacterium
TCCTTGATCGCCATCATCATCGCCTCGCCCTCGACGAAGGCGAACGAGATGTTGAGGTTGCCGGGGAGCCGGTGCTCCATGGAGCCGTTCACGTACGTCTCTTCGAGCTTCGACTGGAGCTTGGTGCGGAGGCGCTCGCGGAGCGCGAGGAGCTTCACGCCCTCGGCCTTGCCCTCGGTGCGCATGATCTCTGCGGCTTTGCCGAAGCCGACGATGCTCGGGACGTTGAGCGTGCCGGAGCGCATGCCGCGCTCGTGACCGCCGCCGTCCATCTGCGCGACGATGCGGACGCGCGGCTTGCTGCGACGCACGTAGAGAGCGCCGACGCCCTTCGGTCCGTACATCTTGTGCGCGGTGATGCTGGCAAGGTCGACGTTCATCTTCTGGACGTCGAAGTCCACTTTGCCGACGCCCTGCACGGCATCGGAGTGGAGGAGCACGCCCTTCTGGCGCGTGATCTTGCCGATGGCCTCGAGCGGCTGGACGGTGCCGATCTCGTTGTTCGCGAGCATGATCGAGACGAGGATCGTCTTGTCGGTGATCGCGGCCTCGACGGCGGCGGGATCGACGAGGCCGTCCTTGCCGACCGGGAGGTACGTGACGCGGAAGCCCTCTTTTTCGAGGCGCTTGCACGTGTCGAGCACGGCCTTGTGCTCGATGACGCTCGTGATGATGTGGTCGCCCTTGTCCTTGTAGAACTCGGCGACGCCCTTGATGGCGACGTTGTTCGACTCGGTGGCGCCGGAGGTGAAGACGATCTCCTTCTCGCTCTGCGCGCCGACGAGCTTGGCGACGCGCTCGCGCGCGTAGTCGACGGCCTCCTCGGCAGCCCAGCCGAACGCATGGCTGCGGCTCGCGGCATTGCCGAACTTCTGCGTGAAGTACGGGATCATCTCCTCGAGCACGCGCGGGTCGACCGGCGTCGTCGAGTGGTAGTCCATGAAGATCGGAAGCTGGATGGCCATCGTCGTGTTTCTTTCTCTGTCGCTCACGGTCTGAACCCGGCGACGAGGTCGGGGACCTCTTGATCGGCGGGATGGTGGTCGCAGCACTGGCAGGTCGGCAGGAGCCGATCGCGCTCGCACAGCGAATCGCAGGCTTCGAGGTACTCGAGGCTGGCGAGCATCTCGCCCTCGAGCGCTTGGAGGCGCGCGATCTGGGCGCGCGTCTCGGCGAGCTTCTTCGCGTAGACCTCACGCACGCCGACCATCGCGGACGCGGCGGAGCGCGTGGCGCGCGACTCAGCCGGGCCCTCGACGTCCTTCACGATGGCTTTGATGTCGGTGAGGCTGAAGCCGAGGTCCTGGAGCTTCTGGATCCAACGGATCCGGACGAGGGCCTCGGGACCGTAGAGCCGGTACCGGCCCTTCGAGCGAGCCGCCGGCTTGAGCAGGTCCATCTGCTCGTAGAGGTGAATCGCCCGGACGGTCTTCCCGGACTCACGCGCCAGATCGCCGACCTGCATGAGTTGCATGCCCTGCACGCCCTGCACGCCCTGCATGAGGGACGAGGGATCGCTCACCTCTGCGGAAGCCTTCAGGTCTTCTCGCAGCTCTTGCGGCAGCAGCGGTAGGCGGACGTTGTTCATGAGGGGTGAAAACCGGTGGTTTTTCGGCTGACCGCTACTCTCACGTAAACGTGAGAGTTGGAAGTCGAAACGGTGGATAGAAGAGGAGGGGGCAGGCGTCAAGCCTAACGCTAACGTTAACGTCAGTGTTGTAGGTAAGCAAGCGGGACCATGATGGAAGCCCGACCGGACGGCCGGGCCGACCGCGTGAATGCGTCTGGTATGCTCGAGTCGTGGCGCACGACGACGAGTCGACGCAGCCGATCGACATCGAGGCGCTGCGAAGCTCGCTGCCGACGGGGGGCGGAGGTGTGCGGGCGCCTTCGCCCGGACCCGAGGCGGACGAATCGTCCGAGCTCGGCGACGACTCGTTCGCGCTCGACGATGGCTACCCGAGCGACGAGACCGACGAGCACACGACGGTCGGGCCGATGCCGGTCACCGAGAACGGCGAGCTCGTCGAGCCCTTCGAATCGGGCGGCCCATTCGAATCGGGCGGACCATTCGGAGTCGCGGCGCCGTTCATGCCGTCCGGCCCCGAGTCGTCGGTCACGCGCATCAACGTCGCTCCGTCGATGCCGGGCACGTTGCCGGCGCACGAGCTCGTGCAAGCGCTCGTGGCGGTGATGGGCGCGCGGTCGGAGCGGCTCGATCGACTGGCGCAGACCGACGAGAACGAAGCGAGGCTTCCGTCGTTCGACATCGACGACACGCACGGGCCCGGCGTCGAGACGCGCGCCGCCGACACACGACAGGACACGAGCGACGACGACGAAACGCACGGGCCGGGCCTGGAGACGCAGGCCGCCAAGACCCGGCACGACACGAGCGACGACGACGACGACGAGGGAGCGACCGCGACGCGACTTCCCTTCCCTGCGACCTGGTCCGGCGACATCGACGTGACGAGCGTGTCCGCGGGGCGCGCAGCCGTGCCCGTGGTGACCGCACTGCCGGCGCTGCCCCCACTCGTCGACGACCTCTCTCCTGACTCTCATCCCGCCGACGATCTCGACGAGACGCGTATGGGCCGGCTCGATCAGGCCGAGGTACGCGCGATCTTCGCCACCGCCGAAGCGGGAGAACAGACCGCGATCGCGTACAGCCCGCGCGCGTCGGCGCCGGCCATCGAGCCGGAGCCCGAGTCCGAGCTCGAGCCGGAGCCTCCGACCGCGCTCTTGCGCGACCGCGCGCCTTCGTCTCCGGACGTGCACGACGCCGACAACGACGTCATCGAGGTCGACTCGATGGAGCTCGAGAGCGAGCCGGAGGTCGCCGAGCTCGCGAGCACCAACGACGACCTCGGCGATTCGGGAGCGAGCCCCGCAGCGCTCAGCGAGCGGCGCGAGCCGGATCTGTTCGATCGCGGCGACCTACCACGCTTCGCGATGTCGTCGATCGATGACATCAGCGCGCGCTCGAGCAACGCCGACATCATGCTCGGCCCCGACGAGCCCGATCTCCAGATCGTGTCGGCATCGGTGTCGACGATGTCGATGCCGGAGGCCCAGGAGATCGAGGAGATCCAGCCCGAGGAGATCTCGCCCGAGGAGATCGCCCCCGAGGAGATCGCCCCCGAGGAGATCTCACCCGACGAGATCTACGACGACGAGGTCTCGTACGACGACGAAGCCGGCGCAGCGACGCTCTTCGATCGCAAGGACGAGGACGAGCAGAAGGCCACGCAGCAGCTCCAGCCGCAGCGCAAGCCCCCCGTCGCGCCCCCCGTCGTTGCGTACCAGCCGCCCGCGCCGGTCGGTCGCTCGCAAGGGCCGGCCTACGCGATCGACACCGACGAGGACGAGGACCAGCTCCAGCGGGAGAAGGGCTTCCGCGCGCTGCTCGATCTCTATCGGCTGCGCATCCACGATGCCGACACGCCGAGCACGAAGGCGAACCTCCTCCACAAGATCGCGAGCGTCTACGAGTGCCAGCTCGGCGAGCCGGAGGAGGCGTTCACGGCGCTGGTGGAGGCGTTCGATCTGCGTCCCGGCGACGACGAGATCGTGGCGTCGCTCGATCGCGTCGCGAAGGAGGCGGGGCGCGTCGGCGAGCTCGCCGATCGCGCGCGCAAGCACCTGCACACGGCGGACGTCGAGCTGAAGGTGATCCTGCTCGGGCACCTCGTCTACTGGTACGAGCGCGTCCTCGGACGCGCGCAGGAGATGTCCCCGTTCATGTCGGAGCTCGAACGGCTCGACAAAACGCATCCCATCGCGCTGCGCCGGCAAGCACAGATCGCGGCGGCGAACGGCGACCTCAAGAGCCAGCGCGAGCTCTTGCTGCGCGCGCTCGATCGCACCTCACGCCGCGAGGAGAAGGTCCATCTCTACATCGCCCTGGCCGGCGCGCACGCCGGCACGCAGGAGGCGATGAAGCATTACGAGGCCGCGGTCGCCAACGATTCGACGTCCGTGGTCGCGCTCCAGGGCCTCGAGCGCCTCGGACGCGAGCAAGGCAAGCATGCGCAAGTCGAGTGGTGCCTCGAACGGCAGGTGGAGGTCGTGTCGACGACCGCAGAGCGCATCGACGCGCTCCTCAAGCTCGCCGAGCTCCACGAGACGAAGTACCTGAAGCGCGAGCGCGCCGCGGAGATCCTGGAGCGCGTGATCGAGGAGGAGCCCTCCCATCCGCAGGCCCTCAAGGCGCTGGAGCGCTGTTACCACGCGCTGCGCGACTGGCCGCGCCTCGCCAAGGTGCTGCGCGCTCGCGCCGACAACACCTACGACAAGAAGCAGAAGACCGAGCTCCTCGAGCTGGCGGCGGAGGTCTTCGAGTCGAAGCTCGGCGATCCTGCGTCGGCCATCGAGGTGCATCGCGATCTGCTCGTCGTCGATCCCAAGCATCGCCGTGCGCTCGGCGATCTGGCGCGCCTCTACGAGAAGCTCGGCGACTGGGCGAACCTCTCGACCTACAAGGCGCGCGTCGCCGAGCTCGCGCCTTCGAAGCGCCAGGCCTCGCAGCTCCTCGTCCAGCTCGGAGATTTCCTCGCCGCTCCCGATCGCGACGCCATCGCCGCGCGTCTCCAGTACGAGCGCGCCGTCGCGGTCGACGGAACGAACGCCGCGGCGTGGGAGGCACTCCAGCGCGTCGCGGCCGCCGCGGGCGACGATCGGCGCGTCGCCGAGTGCCTCGAGCAGCGCGCGCGCAACGTCGATGCTCCCCGGCAACGCGCCGCGATTCTCGTCGAGCTCGCCAACTTCCATCTCGGCAACGGCGCCGAGCGT
>JAXDMI010001163.1:0-2871 GCA_034666145.1 Myxococcales bacterium
CGCCGATCCACAACACGGCGGGTCTCATCCAGAACGAGCTCGGTCAGGTCAACGGCGCGGTCGGCGAGTTCGCCACCGCGGCGAAGCTCGATCCGAAGTTCTTCGAAGCGCAGATGAACTTCGCGGCGGTCAATCTCGGCTTCCGCGGGTTCGAGCAGGCGCAGACCGCGTACACGAAGGCGCTCGCCATGCGCCCCAACGACTACGACGCGCACCTCGGCATGGCGCTCGCGCTCCGTGGTCCGATCACCGGCGCGGAGACCGACTACGATCAGCGCGTCAACGCGGTGCAGGGCGAGCTCGACGCCGCGAAGAAGCTCGATGCGGCCCGGCCGGACGCCTACTACAACGAGGGCATCCTCACGCAGGAGTTCAAGGCGAAGGGCTCGCTCGACAAGGAGAAGCAGAAGGCGCTCCTCCGTCAGTCGCAGCAGATCTTCCAGTCGTTCATCGACAAGGCGAGCGGCAAGCCCGAGTACGACGGCGCCGTGAAGCGCTCCAAGGAGCGCATCACCGACATCGAAGACACCCTCAAGTTCATGGACCTGGGTGTCGAGGAGCAGAAGTCGGCCGCGCCCGCAGGGGCAGCGCCCGGCGGCGCAGCTCCGGCAGCTGGCGCGGCGCCGGCCGCAGGAGCGGCACCGGCGGCAGGAGCTGCTCCTGCAGCACCCGCCCCCGCGGACGCAAAGAAGCCCTGACCCAAGGCGGCGGACTCGGAGAAATCCGGTCCGCCGTTCTGGTTTTGGTCGGCCGGGAACCTTTGGGTCCGAAGCGCTGTCTGGACACGGGAAGCTGACGTATCCCCGTCCTCAACAAAGCGCGTCTCGGGAATGCGGCCAGCTTGCCGTCAAGGGTCTCCGGTAGTACACTGTCACTGTAATTGGGGCGTAAAATTCCTGGCAAATTGGAACACTTACAACTGCCCAGGTAGCCACGCTAAGTTTGCGGACGCTTCGAAGCACCGCTTCGAAGCACGAGAGAGAAGACGGAGACACCCCATGAACGCCAAGCGAGTTTTCGGATTGTTGGCAGCATCGTTTCTCCTCCTGACGAGCGGCGGACTTGAGTCCCGCGCGTTCGCGCAGGCGGCACCAGGCGGTGGCGCAGCAGCTGCGAAGCCCGCGGCGGCGGGTGGTCGTGACGAAGGTTACGGCTACGAGTTCTCCGACGATCCGCTCGCGGCCGGTGGCTTCGGTCCGAACGACGCGACGATTCGCGTTCGTCCCGGTCCGGTCCGCACGACTCTGATCCGTCCGCGCACGTCCTTCGTGCCCGAGATGCTCAAGTCCGTCGAAAATCTTTAGCGACGAGGGGGCTCCGCCCCCTCTGACCCCGAGAGTCTCCGTTACGAAGTTTCTGACGACGCGCAGTACCGTTTCGAAAGGTTGTCGACGATGGAAGGCAAAGCCAAGGTTGCGCTGACGTTCGCTCTCTACCAGGGCGATCAGCTCGTGCGACGTGACTCGATCGCGCAGGACATCGTGAAGGTCGGCAAGGACCCGCGATCTCACCTGCGCGTCGACGACGATCTCGCATCGCGTATGCACGCGGTCATCGAGGTCGCCGGACCGAACGACATCACGCTCATCGATCTCGGCAACGAGCCGGGCACGATGGTCAACGGACAGCGCGTCAACAAGTGCAAGATCCGTCCGGGCGATCAGATCCAGATCGGCTCGACGATGATTCAGCTCGAGAGCGCCGAGCTCGCGGGCGCAGCGAGCGGCGTGCCGGCAACGGCCCCGTCGGCCACGCCGTCGAACCGTCCGCCGCAGCAGCAGCAGATGCACGTCAACACCCCGACCGAGGCGATCCAGGGCGTACAAGGCCAGGGCCAGACGCAGAACATGGTCGGCCAGGGCGCGGCCACTTCGCTCGGCGGCTTCGGCATGGGCACCGCGCCCGCGCCGTCGTCGAATCCGTTCGCAGGCGCGGCGCCTCCGAGCAACCCGCCTCCGCACCCGGGCGGCAACCCGTTCGCGCAGCAGCAGCAGCAGGCGCAGGCGTACGCCGCTCCTCCGAGCAACCCGCCGACGGGCGCGAATCCCTTTGCAGGTGGGGCTGGTGGCGGCTCGCCGTTCAGCGGCGGCGCACCGGCCGCCTCGAACAACCCGTTCGCGCCTGCGAATCCGTTCGTCGCTTCGGCGGCCGAGCAGGCGTACGGCGGCGGCGGCTACGGCATCAACTCGCCGGGCGGCTCCGACTTCGATCCCGCGCAGCCGTTCACGTACTCGATGATCAAGAGCGGCCCCGACGTCCATCCGGACGAGGTCGAGGGTCATGCGGCGGCGGTCGAGGTCCTCGTCAAGTGGGACCAGAACACGCTCCACGTCTCGCACGAGAGCCCGCCGAAGAGCTTCTACGTCGGTGAGGAGCAGGTCGGCTGCGACTACTTCGTCCCGAGCGAAGTGCTCGGCACCACGCGTGCGCCCATCGTCGTCGCACGCGGCGTCAGCGTCGCGCTCGTCATCCTTCCGCGCTCGACCGGCACCGTCGAGATCCCGGGGCAGGGGACGTTCACCTTCGCCGACCTCATCCAGGCTGGCCGCGCACGGCCCTCGTCGGAGATGAGCGGCGCACACGAGTTCGAGCTCCCGACCAACGCGAAGGCGCGCATGGAGCTCGAAAGCTCCGGTCTCGTCTTCGAGGTCAGCGCCGTCAACGCCGGCAAGGCACCGCCCGTCGGTGCGTTCTCGAGCTTCGAGCCGGCCGCGTATCTCTTCATCGGTCTCTCGTTCCTGCTCCACATCGGCATCGTCGCCTCGATGGCGTTCTTCATGCCGAAGATGAACGGCGACGACTCCGAAGCGATCGACCGCGATCAGCTCCTGCTCATGCAGAAGATGCTGAACGCCGCCGCCGAGCGCGAGC
>JAXDMI010001164.1:0-4737 GCA_034666145.1 Myxococcales bacterium
CAACGTCACGTGCACAGGATGCCGCCGCTTGTGCACCTCCCGCACGCGATGCGGCACCCCCGGCCTCGCTGCCACGCGCTTCCGCCCCGCACCCTTGCGCGCTCCACCCCACCGCGGCGGCTGCACATGCTCGACCACCGCCGCGAGCTCGAGCTGCTTCGGCGCGCTCGACGCCGTGCGAGAGGACCTCACCGCCGTGGCCGCCTTCGCCGTCACGGCCTTCGTTCCCATCGTCGCGTTCGTTGCTGTCCTCGTGAATGCCGCCATCACATCCCCCCCCGCGAGCCCCGCGAGGGCAATCGCCCCCACCGTCTCGCGCCGCTCTTGATTGGGCGACAATAAGGCCGATCGGCCCGTGTGCAAGGCCCCTCGATCACGATTTCACCCGCTTTTTTGGCGCCAAGGACGATCCGGCGCCGAATCGTTGCCAGCGCGTGGGCATCCCCGCCGCGGTCGGCTCGCGCATCTCGCACCAGGACACGCGTTCTCCTTGGCGCCCCGTGACGGCCTGGTCGATCGAGCGAGGCGATCGAGGCCCAAGCCGGGGTCGCGCCGCCGTCCACGGAAAGCGTCGGCGAGGAGCGGAGGGGAACGTGTACAGCCGCCCGTCAGGGAGCACGCAGCTCGACACACTTCGGTTGTCGAGGCGCGCCCGCACCGGGCTGGTCGATCGAGCCAATCGCCGACCACGGACCCGCGCTCGCCCCCGCAGCGCACGCGCACGCGCACCCGCTCCCGCCCTCGCCCACGCCCCCGCGCTCGCCCTCGCGCCCGCTCCCGCTCTCGCGCCCGCTCCCCCTCCCCCTCTCCTCTCGCGCCTGCCGCTTCCTCGTCCTCGTCCTCGTCCTCGTCCTCGTCCTCGTCCGCGTTCGCCCTCGCGTCCGCGTTCGCGTCCGCCCTCGCGTCCGCGTCCGCCCTCGCGTCCGCGCCCGCGTTCGCGTCCGCGTCCGCGTCCGCGTTCGCGTTCGCCTCTCCGCCCCGCCCTCCACTGCCCCCACATCCCCATCGCTCCGCCGACCCCTTCGGGCTGGCCCGATCCCTGCTCCACGCCGTCGCATGCGCAAGCCCACCGCCATCGCCACCGCTCACACCGCTCACACCGCTCACTCCGCTCACACCGCTCCCTCCGCCCCGCTCCCCGCCCATCACGCCAACGCCACCACCAGCGGCACGTATCGCCGCGTCGTGATCCGGCCTGTTCTCACGCGTCCCGCGCTCGTGCTTGCGCGACGTTCACGCGAGATCGATCCGCGCGCGCCCGGCGTCGTCGCGCTCGCCGAGGAGCTCGTTGCGACGATGCGTCAGTCGCCCGCTTGCGTTGGGCTCGCGGCGCCGCAGGTCGGCGAGGGCGTTCGCATGTTTTGCATCGACGTCACCGGACATCGCAAGGCGAAGTCGTGCGCTGGGCTCGTCGTCATGGTCAATCCACGCATCGTCGAGCGCAGTCACGACATCGTCATGCGCGAAGGATGCATGAGCGTCCCCGACCTCACCGGCGACGTCGCGCGCGCCGAGAAGGTCACCGTCGAAGGCTTCGAGCCCGGCACCACCAACGTCATTCGCGTCAGCGCCGACGGCATCGAAGCACGCTGCCTCCAGCACGAGATCGATCACCTCGACGGCTTCGTTTTCGTCGATCGAATTTCCGATCCGAGCAAGCAGCTCTTCGCACGAAAGACCTACGCGTGAGCGCGGTCCACAGCACGTTTCACCCCGTATTTTCAGCGCCCGCCGACACTTCGGCACGCTGTCGCCTCCCCGCAATTCGTGCTGCAGGAGACACCCCGCACCTCGTGAGGACAACGCATCTCACCGGGTAAACGGAGCACCACGCAGCTGGCCCGAGACGTGCTGAAGGACCGCTATGCCTGGACATCGGTCATCACCCTTGGCGTTCGCATCGATCGCCACGCTCGCTGCGCTCGCAGCCATCACCTCGTGCGCTCCTAGCTTCCACGCCAAGGCATGCCAGACCGACGGCGACTGCGGCGCGAGCCTCGTCTGCGGACAACGCGACAACCAACCCGCCTGCGTGAGCGGCGCCGAAGACCCGCTCCGCATCGGCATGAGCGCGCCCCTCACCGGTCCGAGCCAGGAGCTTGGCACCGAGATGAAGAAGGGCATCACGCTCGCCTTCGACGGACAGAACACCGCCGGCGGGATCCGCGGTCGCCAGATCGTCCTCGACTTCCGCGACGACCAGTACCAGCCCGCCAGCGCCGAGATCGCCGCGCGCGATCTCCTCGACGTCATCGCGCCCGCCTCCTCACCAGCGCGCTGCCCGACCACCACCGAATCGATCGTGGCCGGAGACACGCCGGTCTCGAGCAGCGCGCTCCTCCGCGGACCGAACGCCGTGCTCGCGCTGCTCGGCAGCGTCGGCACACCGACCATGGTTCGCTCCGCACCGATCGCCGTCGAGACCGGCAGCCTCTTCTTCGGCGCATTCACCGGCGCGTCGAAGGTGCTCCGCGACGACATGTCCGGCGCCTGCCACAAGTACATCTTCAACGTCCGCGCGAGCTACGCGCAGGAGGCTCGTGCCACCGTCGAGTTCTTCATGAAGCAGCGCGTACCCGACGCTCGCCACTTCATCAGCTTCGACCAGAACGACTCGTTCGGACAGGCAGGCTACGACGGTCTCGTCGGCGCGCTCTCCGCCGTCGGCGTGGGCGCACCGTCCACCGTTGCGCGCTTCCGCTACACACGCGACGACGCGGCGAGCGTCCCCGCGCAGATCCAGAACACCACCAACTACCTCGGGAAGCTGCTCTCCGACGGACAGAGCCACGCGGTCGGCATCCTCATGACCGACACGTATGGGCCCGCCAGCTCGTACATCAAGGGCGTTCGCGACTGGCAGTACGCAAACGACGGCGAGCAGGCGAGCACGCAGAAGGCGAGTCGCCTCACCATCCTCTTCAGCAACGTCTCGTTCGTCGGTCCCAACTCGCTCGCGCAACGACTCACGGCAGCGGGCGCCGCGCAGGCCGCGGACGGTCCGAAGCCCTACACGGCGGGCGTCTTCGTCTCACAGGTGGTGCCCAACTACGAGAGCGACAACAGCGACGGCGTGCAGGACTACCTCAAGGCGCTCCAGGTCGCCGGACAGGCGCCGAGCTTCACGTCGCTCGAGGGCTACCTCGCAGGACGCGTCTTCGTCGCCGGCCTCGCCGCGCACGTCGGTGCGTTCACGCCCGATGCACTCGTCACGACGTTCGAGAACCTTCCCACTCTCAATCTCGGTCTGGGGGCGACAGCTGGCTTCACCGCTGCACGGCACGACTACTCGAAGTCGGTCTTCGGGACCGCCATCACCGCCGATGGTGGCTTCTCCAACTCGTATTTCTGGAGCGAAGGCAGTGCGATCCAGCTCTTCGAGTAGCCGCGCCGCGTCGTCCTCAGCTGCGTTGACCTCAGGAGACCCCTCGATGAACGAGCCACAAAGCTCTCGACCGCCGGAGTCCTTCGGACGTTATCTGCTGTACCCGGCGATCGCGCGCGGCGGCATGGCGACCGTTCACACCGCTCGGCTCGTCGGCGCCGAGGGCTTCACGCGCCTCGTCGCCGCGAAGCGACTGCATCCGCAGTTCACCGACGATCCCGACTTCGTCACGATGTTCCACGACGAGGCATGCATCGCCTCGCGCATTCATCATCCCAACGTCGTGCCCGTGCTCGATGTCGTCGTCTCCGGCACCGAGCTGATCCTCGTCCAGGAGTACGTGCACGGCGTTCCGCTGAGCCAGCTCATGAAGGTGGCGCAGGTCAGCAACGAGCCGATCTCGATCGACATCGCGATCGCCGTCCTCACCGGCATCCTCGCTGGTCTCCACGGCGCCCACGAGGTGAAGGACGAAGGGGGAACCCCGCTCGACATCGTCCATCGCGACGTTTCACCTGCCAACGTGATGATCAGCGTCGAGGGCGTACCGCGTCTCCTCGACTTCGGGATCGCCAAGGCGCGCACGAGCACCCATCACACGCGTGAAGGCGTCTTCAAGGGCAAGCTCGCGTACATGGCGCCCGAGCAGCTCCGCATGGACGGCATCAATCGCACGGTCGACATCTACGCCGCGGGGATCTTGGCGTGGGAGCTCCTCGTCAACAGGCGCGTCTACGACGGGCGCCACGAGCTCGCGTTCGTCACCGCGGTGATGAACGGCGAGATCCCGAGCATCACCGCTGCGCTCGCCGATGATCGTCACCGCATCGACGACGCGCGCTGGAAGGACCTCGTCGCGCTCGAGCCCGTCGTCGCGCGAGCGATGGCCATCGAGAGCGGCGATCGCTTCGCCACCGCCGAGGACATGATGCGCGCGCTCCACGAGGTCCGCGCGTCGGCGACGTCGATGGTCGTCGCAAGCTGGGTGCGCGATGCCGGCGCCGACTTCCTCGACAAGCGCCAGAAGACGCTCGCCTCCAACGAGGAGAGCTGGCGCCGCACGTCGCTCTACACGCCGAGCTCCGGCATGCAACGCGTGACCAGCAGCTCGATGATGCCGACGCTGCCCGACGACGGCGCGAACGCGCTGCAGGCGGCAGCGTACCGCCGCGTGCAGTCCGGAGCGTCGGGCAACACGGCGAGCATGACGACGCGCATCTCGAGCAATCCGAGCCCGCCCGCGCCGAACAGCCTCCCCGGCGGCCTCACGTCGGGCACGGCGATGAGCGCCGCGCATCCCAACGAGTCGGGCGCATTCCGGCGCGCGCTCGGAGTCTCACCGCTCGCGACCT
>JAXDMI010001165.1:0-8184 GCA_034666145.1 Myxococcales bacterium
GACCGTCACCAAGGTCAGCACCACGTCCGTTGCCGGGCTCTTCCGCTCCGAGGTCGAGGTCGCCACGACGTCGTGTAGCGCGAAGGGCTGTCCTCCGACCGCGCGCTTCGTGACGTGGGGCGGGACCATCGACCACGTCCGTCAGGAGATCGGCGGCATCCAGGTACCGGCGGCCGGCGAGGCGGTCACGCTCGTCCTCGACCCGGTGATGATTCATTCGATGACGCGGCTGCCGAACTAGACGAGTAGTAGAGGTCTTCATGAGCGAGCCCATGCCGACGCGTCCCGATCTGCGCAACCAAGACGGGCCGCAGCGCAGCGAGCTGCTCGAGCGCGCCGCCCATGACCTGAAGAACCCGCTGGCCGTCGTGCGGTCTGCGCTCGAGTGGCTCGCGGTCGAGCTCGAGGGCCGAGAAGACGCGCTCGACGCGATCCGCGATGCGACGACGGCGGGAGCAAGGCTCGTGGCGATCGTCGACGACCTCGATGCGCTCGCGCGGCTCGATCGCGACAGCGCCATCGCCAGCGAGGCGACCGACGTGACGGCGATGATCGGTCAAGTGACGTCGGTAGCGGCGACGCGTCTCTCCGAGCGTGGCCTCACCATCGTGTCGAGCGCGCCTCCTTCGGCACCCATCGACGGTGACGCGGACCTGCTCGTTCGCTCTCTGCACGCGCTCATCGATGCCTGCGCGCGGGGGGCGCCGGTGGGCACGTGCATCGAGATGCAGGTGCGTCTCGGGGACATCGTCGAGATCGAGATCGGGCAGCGCGGTACGTCACCGTCTGCACCGGAGACGACGGCGATCGACGAGCTGGCAAGCGGCGGACTCGGCGTCTACGTGGCGCTGCAGGTCGCCAACGCGCATCGCGGCTCGCTCGTCGTGCTCCCTACCGAGACCATGCCGCGTGCGTTGATCCGTCTCCCTCGTTCTCGACGTTGAGCGGCGGCGCGCTGAGCGCCCGTGCCGCTCAGCCTTGGAGAGCAGCGGCGAGGCCGTCTTCGCCGAGGGCGTCGAGCGCGGCGACCGCATCGCGCGCGTGATGCTTGCCGGCGGCCGCGGTGAGCGTCGCCACGGCGTCGCGATGCGAGCGACGCGGCGTGTACGTTCGCCCGCACGTGAGCGCGTCGTACGCATCGGCGACCTGGAACGCGCACACCGCTCTGACAATCGCCGCGCCGGTAGCACGCGACGGATAGCCCGCACCGTCCTGCCGCTCGTGATGACCGCGGATCACCGGCAGCGCCTCGCGAAGCGCAGGCATCTCGGCGACGATGCGCTCGCCCGCCTCGGTATGCGTGGCGACGTGGTCGCGCTCTTTTGGCGTGAGCGGACCGTGTCGAGCGAGCACGCGCTCGCGGATCGTCACCTGACCGACGTCGTGGAGGATGGCTCCGAGCCGCGCGTGCTCGACCTCCTCCTCTCGGAGACCCATCGCGCTCGCCACCGTCGAGGTCCAGCGGGCGACGCGCTCGCGATGTCCGTCGTCCTCGTGCCCGGGGCGGGCGAGGGCATGCGCCACCTTCTTCGCGAGCATCTCGCGCTCGCCGCTGTCGTCCGGGGCCTCGGCTCGACCGCGGAGCTGCTCGACGAGCACGCCGCTCAGCTTCCGTAGGTCGGACTTGCTCATCAGCGCGTGCACGCGTGCTTCGGCGAGCGAGCCGGCGCGCGGCTCGAACTCGGGATCGGCGCTCATCAGAACGCGCATCGTCGCCGGCGCGATCGCCGCGACGGCGGCGAGGACCGTCGCTCCGCACGCTCGCGGCATGTGCAGATCGCTCACGAACGCATGGGGAGGATCGCGAGTGACGATGGCGAGCGCCTCGTCGGCATCGGTCGTCCCCTCGACCGTGAGGCCGACGGAGCGGAGCATTCTGGAGACGGCGCGAACGATGAGCTGATCGTCATCGAGGACCAGCACGCGGCGAGGCGGTCCCGTCCAGAGATGGGCGTCGAGCGCTGAATTCTTCCCCCGGAGCGCTTCGGTCAACGTGCTCCTTCAGCTGTTGTCATCGTCTTCCGATGGGTTGCGTGTCGAGGCCGCGCCGACGTCGACGGAGGTGGTGCGGACGAGTCGCCGGAAGTTCGATCGATCGAGCCCGGACCGGCGTGCCGCCTCGGACATGTTGCCGGTCGTCGATCGCAGGAGCGCCCCGACGTAGGCGTCGTTGAACTCCGCGAGCACGCGCTTCTTCGCGTCGGGATAACCCATCACGGCGAGGCCGAGCAGCGCGACGAGCTCGTCCATCGTCTTGGGACCGGTCGCGCCGGCGGGAGCAGCGAACGTCGAAGACGGCGGATCGAAGCCGTCGCCCTCCGCCGTCGCGGCTCGCACGCTTGCGGCGGTCGGCGCGTTCGCCGTGGTCGCCACGCTCGAATGCGGAGGCGACCCGACAGAGTGCCCGTTGTCGAGGCGCTGCACCTCCGCAGGAAGCGACCGCGGAAGGATCACCTCGCCCTCGGAGAGCACGACCGCGTGCTCGATGGCGTGCTCCAGCTCGCGGACGTTGCCCGGCCACTCGTAACGCTGGAGGAGGATCGCAGCCTCGTGACTGAGATGCGTCGCCGGACGACCCGCGAGCTTCGCGTGCTTCTGGATGAAGTGATGCGCGAGCAAGAGGATGTCGTCGCCGCGCTCGCGCAGCGAGGGGAGCCGCACCGCGATGACGTTGAGCCGGTAAAATAGGTCTTGGCGGAACGTTCCCGCGGCGATGGCCGCTTTGAGGTCGACGTTCGTCGCCGCGACCACGCGGACGTCGACGTTCTTCACGTTGTCGCTGCCCACCGGCTTGACCTCGCCGGACTGCAGGGTGCGCAGCAGCTTCACCTGCGCGCTCAGCGGGAGGTCACCGATCTCGTCGAGGAAGAGCGTGCCGCCGTTCGCGGCTTCGAAGAGCCCGGCGCGCGCCGCGACGGCCGTCGTGAACGCGCCACGCGTGTGCCCGAAGAGCTCGCTCTCGACGAGCTCCTTCGGAATGGCGGCGCAGTTGATCGTCACCATCGGCTTGCTCGCGCGCCGAGAGCGATCATGGATGGCGCGCGCGACGAGCTCCTTGCCCGTGCCGCTCTCGCCGAGGACGAGAATCGTCGAGTTCGTCGAAGCGACGCCGTCGATGCGTCGATACACCTCGCGCATCGACGCGCAGCCGCCGACCATCTCGCCGGCGGGCGGACGGGCGTCGAGCTCGCGCTGCAGATGCTCGGTGCGTTCGCGGAGGCGCCGGAACTGCGCCGCGTTGAGGACCTCGATCACCACCGACTCGTTCGATACGAACGGCTTGGTGAGGAAGCCGTGCGCGCCCGCTTTGACGGCGCTGACCGTCGTCGCGATGTCGGCGAACGCGGTCATCATGAGGACCTCGACGGGATATCCCGCGGCCTTCACCTTCTCGAGGAACTGCGGGCCGGTCATGCCGGGCATGCGCACATCGACGAGCACGACGTCGAACGACGCGCGCTCCAGCATGTCGAGCGCCGCGAAGCCGTTCTCGGCGGTCTCGGCCACGATGCCGCGCTGGCGGAGGACGCGGGCGAGGGTGCTCCGAAGTGCGTCTTCGTCATCGACGATGAGCGCACGAACGGCGCCGTCCGCGGACGAAGCGGGCTCCTTCACGGACGGCGCGGATGGCGCGGATGGCGCTGCTTGCGGGTTGGCGAGCGGAACGAGCGGCTCCGCGCGGGGGACACCGGGACCGCGGTCCTGACCGGGCGCGCGCTCCAAGTTGGGGTCTGCCACGTCCGTCACGGTCACCCCAGTTGCTTGCGGTTCTTGCTGCCGCCTCGAGAGGCTCAGGCTGCGAGCTTCAGCGCCTCCGTCGAGCCGTCAAGGTGCAAGAGATCCTTGAGGCGGGTCGTCGCGCGTGCGTGAAGTTGCGAGATTCGAGCTTCGCTCAAACCCATGGCCTGTGCAATGGCCTTGCTCGGCATGCCCTGGAAGTAACGCATGCGAACGATCTCGCGCTCGCGCTCCGGGAGCTGCTCGACGGCGGCGTGGAGCGCGTCGTGCTCGCGGCGCTCGAGGACGTCGTCCAGCGGGGAAGCGCCTTCGTGCGCAAACCCGGCCGTGGAGCCGGCGGGGAGGTCGTCGAAGCCGACGACGGCGACGCGGGGGCGGACCGGCGGGATGCTGACACCGGCGATGGTCGTGACGGAGGCCGGGCCGTTGCCATTGACCGTCGCATTGGGGTCCTTGCGGCGGCGGGGTGACCAGTCGTGACGGCGGAGCTCGTCGACGATCGAGCCGCGGATGCGGATGCGCGCGTAGGCGGCGAACATCTCGGGGCAGGTGTGCTCGCTGGCGCGGAGCGCGTGGAACAGGCCGAGGGTACCGGCGGCGATGAGGTCCTCGCGTTGAACGCTGCGGGGCAGACGGCGCATGAAGTGCGCAACGATCCGGTGCACGAGGGGGAGGTGCTCGGTGATGTCTTGGCTCGTGGGGTTCGTCAGGGCGCGTTCGGTGGTCATCGTGTTGGACCATTGAGCACTCGCCGTGCCATCCCTCCGCGCCCTCGAAAGGCCGATTTTTGCGGCCTTTGCTCGGCTCGCAGCGCCCGGGAGCGTCATGCGAGCCCTTGCTCGTCACCGTCATGGCGCTGGCGTCATCGCCGTGGCGCTCACTCTCCGTGGAACTCGCGCATCTGCTTCAGGACGAACTGCCCGTTCTGGAGGTACTTGAACTCGACGTCGAGGCTCCGGGGCTTGGTCTCGTCGAGCCAGACGTACTTGCAGTCACCCGCGTAGTACCCGGTCTTGGCCTTGCAGTAGGCGACCTCCACCACCTTCACGAGATCGACCACCGTGGTCATCTGCGCGTCCGTCATCACGCTCGAGGTAAGCGGCGCCGAGGTCGTGGTGGGCTTCGCGAAGCGCGTCGTCGTGAAGCGGGTCGCGCGATCGATGCCACTGAACGTCGCGAGCGTCGACTGCGCGATGGTGCCGGGCTCCGGGTTGGTGACGAGGTTGTTGTCTTTCTGGAGACCCAGCGTGAACGCGAGGAAATCGCTGTTCACGGCGCGCGTGATGAGCACGCCGTTGGCGGCGACCTCGGATTCGGTGTCGTACGCGGGTACGACGGCGAGGCCCATCGCAGCGGTCGCGTGATCGATCCGTGCGAACGAGCGCTCCTCGATGGCGCGCGTGTTCCACAGGCTGGCGTAGACGCCTTTCAGTGCGCACTGCACCGTCTTCGGCTTCATATCCACCTTTGTAACGACGCCGTCCTGCGACTCTTCACGGGTGCAGGACATGTCGGCGTTGTCGGTGCTCGAGAGCTTCACGCCGAAGCTGTCGTGCAGACCGGCGCCGTCGAAGTTCGGGATGTCCTCGGCATTCGCGCTCGAGCGCAGCTTCAGCTTCGCGGCGTCGGGAACGAGCGTCTTCAGCTTGTCGACCTGCGCGAGGATGCCGGCGAGCTGCGCGGGCGGGACCTTCGCCGTGTAGAAGAGCTGCTGCACTTCGAGCGAGAGCGCCTTGCGATCGTTCGGCGAGAGGTTGCCGACCTTCTCCTTCGCGATCAGTGCGTCGAGCTTCGTCTTGAGCGCGGCGTTGTCGGGCAGCGCGAGGAAGTCACGGTAGTACTGGATGGGGATCGCGAAGCCTTGCGGAGTGAGGTCGTAGCCCGCCTTCGCGCTCTGCGATCCGGCCTGGCTCTTGCGACCGAGGACGTCCTTGTTGGCGAGAAAGCCGAGGTTCGCCGCCTTGCCGCCGAAGCGAACGCCGTTCTTCGTGCACGACGGGCCGAGCGTCTTGCACATGTCGTCGTACCAGACGAGGTTCGGCTCGTTCGTCACCGGGAGCTGGATCCAGGGCTTGTTCGTGCGCTCCTTCAGCTTCGCCTGGACGATGGCGTCGGTGGTCGCCTCGATGGTGTAGCCGCTCTTGCCGACGACGAGATGGATGGGCTTGTTCGCGAACGGCGCGAGCTGCGCATTCGTCGGTGAAGCGTCGCGCATCACCATGTTGGGCGTGCCGCGCTCCTTCGACTTGAGGTTCACGTGCGACGTCACGTCCTGGAAGACGCGCGTGATGGTGCCGGCGCAGACGGTGAGATCGAGCGGCAGCTCGTCGAACACGAGGATGTCGCTCGGTCGAACGTTGCCCTGATCGGCGGGGAAGATGCGGAGGTAACCCCACGCCTCACCAGGGTTGAGCGGGAGGTACTTCACCGAGCCGAGCACGGACTCGATGGTGAGCGCCTCGTAGCCGAGCGCGGCGAGCTGCGGCTTCACCGTGGCGAACGTCTGCTGCGGTCCGCCCGCGACGAACGCCATGCGTGCGCCGGGGATCTTGAAGACGTCCTTCAGCGTCTTCACGAGCTCGAGGATGCCGTCCTCGTGCGCGACGTCGTCGGGATAGAGCTGCACCGCGTAGATCGGCGGCTGCCCCTCGGCGAGCTGGTACGTCTGGACGGTGCCCGCGTAGTAACGCTTCTGATCGGCGAAGTAGGTGAGGTCGTTGAACTCGCTGTTCGACTCGGGGATGTGCAGCTGATGCTGCGCGAACATGTAGTGGTACTTCGCGTAGTCCGGCTGGACGCCGCCGACCTTGAAGTTGCCGTTGATGAAGTGGACCTTCTTGTTCGCGGGGTCACGCGCATCGATGAAGAACTTCATCGAGCGACCTGCCTGACCGAACCCGCCACCCTCGACGCCCATCGATGCGTACTGCGAGGCGCTCGTGATCTTGGGGAGCTCGAGCTTCGTCGCGAGCTCGTCGGCGCTCAGCTCGGGGTCCTCTTCACTGGAGTCGGCGGCGCATCCCGCGGAGAGAGCCGCGGACGAAGCGGCGAGGCAAAGCGCGAGGAGGATGGCTCGGGGAGTCATGGGGTTGCCATAACGGTGGCATAAATAACCACCTCAGCAACCCGAGTAGGTGTTTTCGCTACACACGGAAACTTCCAGGATATCCCTGGGTTTCACGTGATCCACCGACACGGGGCCAGCCTAGTCGCGGGCCATCCAGGGGCAGCGCTTCACGAGCTGGCGAAAGGGCTTCCGGCTGCAGGTGAAACCCGACTTGAAGCCGTGGTTCGCCACGTCTTTGCACTCCTGGCCCTTCTCGTAGGACCCGGGGGAGTCGGGCTCGATGGCTCGCCAGCAGTCGCCCATGCGCTCGATGTCCCAGCGGTAGAAGCCGCGCTCATCCCAGAAGTGACTGACGTAGACGGGCACGGTGTCGCCGACGTTGTACTTCTCGGTGCACGCCGCGAAGGCCTTGCTGCCTCGGATCACCTGGAACTGATCGCCGGGGCACGCGTCCCACTCGACCTCGTAGTCGATCTGCTGCGTGACGCCGTTCTCGTCCTTCTCGACGACGTCCTTGCGGACGATCTGCACCGCGGACTCGTAGCGCTGCGTCTTCGAGCACGCGCTCGCCGAGATCGCGCAGAGGCCGAGCGCGAACGCGAGGCCGAGACGGGTCGTCTTCGCGGCCGCCTCGGTCATTGCCGCGCCCAGCTCGTTCCGTCCGAGCACGTGGTTCGATCGACGTGCGCGATGGCGAGCGTCGCGTCTTCGACGTCCTTGAGCGCGAGCGCGACGGTGGCCTTCTTGCCGGCCTCGATGGGCGCCTTCGACTCGAACGCGACGAAGGTCTCGCCGCCCGTGTTGAGCCGGGAGGGCTTGCCCCACGCGTCGAAGCCGTACGCGACGCCCCCGAGCGACGTGACGGTGCACGCGCTGCGGTTCTCCACGACGACGTGGAGCTCGAGGCCCTCGTCGCCCGCGCCGACGGCGGCGACGTTCGAGACGACCGGATCCTTCTCGGTGAAGCTCTTGAGGGCGAGGCGGCTCCTCGCGATGGGCATCGGCTTCAGGATCTTGGTGCCGACCTTGGGCATCGGGTTTCCGCCCTCGGACTTGTTCGGCTGCGAGCCGGGCGCCACCTGCGTGTAGGGCTGCGACCACTGCCGCTCGAGGGTCGTTCGTCCGAGCACGAAGCCCAGGATGAGCCCGAGGACGAGCGCGATGGCCGCGAACAGGATCGTCTTGACCATGGGGTTCACAGGTTTGGCCCTCCGAAGCGAGTGAGGCTCACACGACCACCGCGAGGACCATCACGATGGCGGTGAGGATCGGCACGAACGTCCGTGATTTGTGGAAGATCATGTCTGCCCAGCGCTCGTCGCCGAGGAGGCACAGCCACGTCGACGTCATGTTGAGGAGGAGCGAGACGTAGACGCCCA
>JAXDMI010001166.1:0-11675 GCA_034666145.1 Myxococcales bacterium
CCGTATTGCTCGGCGCGCGCGGGCCCCATGCCGTGAAGCATCAGGAGCTGGTCGGTGGTCTTCGGGCGGACCTGCGCCATCTCCACCAGCGTGCGGTCGAGCGCGACCACGTACGCCGGGACGCCGCGCGACTTCGCGATCTCGGCGCGATGCGCGCGTAGGCGCTCGAAGATCGGCTGCGCGGCTTGATCGAGCACCGGCGCCTCGCGCGACGACGAGGACGACGACGATGACGATGACGATCACGTACGCGTGCGACCACCACGTGAGTCGGTGCGCGGCTCCGCAGGCAGCAGGATCTTCGCCGGAACAGCGCCCTTCATCACCTCGGCGCCCGCACGCGTGAGATACGGCACCGGGTGATCGCTGGTCGTGAGATCGATCCAGCCCGCCGCAAGCACAGCCCGCAAGAGCGCGACGATCCACTCCGCCGAGCGATCGCGGAGCAAGCCGAACGTCGACAGACCGGTGAAGCCGAACTTGCGCGTCTTCTCGGAGTCGACGCCCTTGAGCATCTCGCTGATGGCGACGAGACCCGCGCGTTTCTGCGCGCGAGCCACCGCAGAGAGTGCCTTGCGGACGATGAGCGTGGTCTCCGCGCTGGCCGCTTCGCTCTCCTCCGTGCCGCCGTCGAGCGCGAGGCACACGTCACAGTGACCGCAGCCGCCGAGGGTCTCCTGTTCGTCGCCGAAGTACCGGAGCACGAAGTCGTGACGGCACGTGCGCGCGTCGAGATAGCGCAGGAGCTCGCGAAAGAGGCCCCAGGCGCGCGCAGCGAGCACCGGATCCGCGGCCGAGCCCTCGCTGCCCATCGTCACGAGGCGACGGCGCAGCGAGATGTCCGCGCCGGAGCACAAGAGCAAGCCGAACGCCTGATCGCCGTCGCGACCCGCGCGGCCCACCTCCTGGTAATACGCCTCGATCGACGACGGGGGCTGCACGTGGATCACGGTGCGGATGTCCGCGCGGTCGATGCCCATGCCGAAGGCGTTCGTAGCGACGACCACGTCGAGCTTCCGTGATGCGAAGCGATCGGCGACCTTCGAGCGCGCGTCGCCGCTCATGCCTGCGTGATAGGCGGAGGCGTTCCAGCCGTGCTTCGAGAGGAGGTCGGCGTACTGCTCGGTGGTCTTGCGCGTGGCGGCGTAGATGATCGCGCCGCCCTTCGGCATGCGCGGCGTGCCGAGCGCCGATGCGAGGCCGTCGAGGAGCGCGGCCCTCGCCTGCTTGGGACCGTCGACGTTGCTCGCCGCGAGATGGAGGTTCGGGCGAGCGAACCCGCGCAGCACCTCCTTGCACGGCGCGCCCTCGACACCGAAGCCGAGGCGCTCCTTGATCTCGCGACGGACCTCGGGCGTCGCCGTCGCCGTGCACGCGAGGATGCGCGGCGGCTTCAGGCGCTCGAGCAGCGCGCCGATGCGGAGGTAGTCGGGACGGAAGTCGTGGCCCCACTGCGCGATGCAGTGCGCCTCGTCGATGGCCACGAGCGCGATGTCGCAACGCGAGAGCATCCGCACGAAGACGTCCGACGCGAGCCGCTCCGGCGCGCAATAGACGAGCTTGTACTCGCCGCGCAGCATCTTCCCTTCGCGCTCGTCGCGCTCCTCGCGATCGAGGGTCGACGCGAGGAACGTGGCCTCGATGCCGCGCGCCTTCAAGGACCGCACCTGGTCCTCCATGAGCGCGACGAGCGGCGAGATCACGAGCGTCATCCCGTCGAGGACGGCGGCGGGGAGCTGATAAGTCAGCGACTTTCCGCCGCCGGTCGGCGCGACGACGAGCGCACGGCCCGGCTCGCCCAGCACCGCGTCGATGGCCTCTCGCTGCCAGGGCCGAAACGCTTCGAGCCCGAAGCGGCTCCGGAGCGCCTGCTCGATGCGATCGAGGGAGGAGTCCGTCATCGTGCTGCGAGGATCCTCATACCACGACACAGCCATCGTTCCGGGTCGTTCGACCGCGGTCGCCGTCGGTTGCGCGAAAAGCGCTAAGCTCGGCTGAGATGGTTTCGCGGCGTGGTCCTCTACTCGAACGCGCCGGGGTGCTCGCGTTCGGGGCGCTCCTCGCGACGTCGCTCGCGAACGCAGCGCCTCCGGAGAGCGTCGGCCCCGAGTCGCGCGCGCAGGTGGCCACAGCCCTCCGCGCGCTCGAGCCGGCCTTCGCCGGGAAGACGTCGCGCAAGGTGACGGCATCGAGCCCGGGCTCGATCGAGCAAGCGATCGCGAGCTACGCGCCCCCGCGCGCGCATCCCGTCGTCGAAGGGTCCCTCCCCGCTCCGCGTCCCGCGGGGCGATGTCCGCTGGACATGGTGGTCGCGTTCAATCGCTTCTGCGTCGACAAGTACGAGGGCACGCTCGTCGAGAAGCTCGCCGACGGGACGACCCGCCCGCACTCGCCGTACACCACGCCCGTGGCCGTCGAAGGAACCGTGTATGTTGCACGTAGTGTCCCCGGCGTGGTCCCGCAGGGCTACATCAGCGCGCAGCAAGCGCAGCTCGCATGCAAGGCGGCCGGCAAGCGGCTCTGCGAAGCGGTGGAGTGGCGCGCTGCGTGCTCCGGCAGCGAGGGCTACGCGTTCCCTTACGGCCCGACGCGCGTGGCCGGCAAGTGCCACGACAGCGGCGCGACGCCGATGCTCACGTACCACGCCGCCACGATGAAGCGCGGATGGGGCCGCGAAGAGCTCAACGACCCGCGCAACAACCAGCTCGACGGCGGCATCGCGAAGACCGGCGCATCGCCGGACTGCGTGAACGACCTCGGCACGTTCGACATGGTCGGCAACCTCCACGAGTGGACGGCGGACCCGAACGGCACGTTCCAGGGCGGCTTCTGGCTCGACACGTCACAGCACGGTGACGGTTGCGCGTACCGGACCATCGCGCACGCCTACGATTACCACGACTATTCGACGGGCTTTCGCTGCTGCGCCGACATCGCCACGTCGCCATAGGGCACGCGCTCAGAGGTACTTGTGAGTCGCAGCCGGGCGCGGTACTGGTGCGGCCATGAAGCGTGCATTCCTCGCCCCCGCTCTCCTCGTCTGTCTGGTCCCGCTCGTCTCCGTAGCGAGCGTCGGCTGTGGTGGTGATCCGCCCGTCGTGAATTCCCCGCCGCCGGCGCCCACCGTCGAGCCGCCGCCCGCGCCCACCGCCGAGGCGCCGCCCGCGAAGCCCGAGCCCACGCCCGAAGAGAAGAAGAAGGCCGAGGCAGCCGAGGCGCTCTCGAAGGACAAGGCGAAGATGGAGGCCGACCACAAGGCCGACCTGGCGCGCTGGACTCCGGAGCTCCACACCGAAGCGAAGGCGCTCAGCGACAAGACGTTCCCGACCGGCAAGGCCGCGATCCAGGCCGCGATGGCCGCGAAGTTCCGCAAGCCGGGCGATGCCGACCGCGACAAGTACCGTCACCCCGCCGAGACGCTCGACTTCTTCGGCTTCAAGCCGACGATGACGGTCCTCGAGTTCGGACCCGGTGAGGGTTGGTATACGGAGCTCCTCGCGCCGTCGCTGGCCAAGAAGGGCAAGCTCCAGGTCACGAACACGGATCCCAACGGTCCGCCCGACGAGCGCAGCACGTTCTACGGGCAGCGCTTCAAGCTGTTCCTCGACACGTCGCCCGAGGCGTTCGGCAAGGTCGAGACGATCAACATCGACAACAAGGCGCCGAAGCTGCCGCAGGAAGGCACCGTCGATCTCGTCATCCTCGCGCGCGAGCTGCACGGCATGGTGCAGCAGGGCAAGATGAACGAGTGGCTCGCCGAGATCCAGAAGGCGCTCAAGCCGAACGGCGTGCTCGGCATCGAGCAGCACCGCGCGAAGGCCGATGCGAACCCGGAAGAGAGCGCCAAGAAGGGCTACCTCCCGGAGAAGTGGGTCATCGAGAAGGTCGAGGCCGCAGGCTTCAAGCTCGCCGGCAAGTCCGAGGTCAACGCCAACCCGAAGGACACGAAGGACTACGCCGAGGGCGTGTGGACGCTGCCGCCCTCGTACCGCCTCGGTGACAAGGACAAGGACAAGTACACGGCCATCGGCGAGAGCGATCGCATGACGCTCAAGTTCGTGAAGGTGGCGAAGCCCGCACCGAAGGCCGACAAGCCCGCCGACAAGGGCGCTGCCAAGCCGGCGACGCCCGCTGCGCCCGCGAAGAAGCCCTAGTTCGGCTGCGTCGGTTCCCGAGTCGTCACGTTCGATACGAGCGTGACGAGCTCGGCGGGATCGATCGGCTTCGCGACGTGCGCGGTGTAGCCGGCGCGCAAGGCTCGCGCGCGGTCGTCGTCGCGCGTGAACGCCGTCACCGCCACCGCCGGAACGCGACCGCCTGATTCGGCGGGAAGCGCGCGAACGCGTGCGATGAGCGCATAGCCGTCCTCGCCGGGCATGCCGATGTCGGAGACGAGCAGCGACGGCGGACGCTCGTTGATCGCGTGCATCGCCTCCTCCGCGCTGCCGACCGACGTGACGACGGCGCCGGCTTGCTCGAGGACAGCGGTCACGAGGTCGCGTGCGTCCTGCTCGTCGTCGACGACCACGACGCGGATCCCCGCGAGCGTCGAGAGCGCAGGCTGCGGCGGTCGATCCGAGCCGCCGACGGCGAGCGCTCCCTCGGCGAGCAGAGGGATCGTGACGGTGAGCTCCGTTCCCTTGCCGACCCCCTCGCTCTCGACCGTCACGTCGCCGCCGTGCAGCTCCACGAGATGGCGCACGATGGCGAGGCCGAGCCCGAGTCCGCCGTGCGTCCGCGTGCGACTGCCGTCGGCCTGGCGAAAGCGGTCGAACACGTACGCCTTGAACTCCTCGCGAATGCCGATTCCATCATCGCGCACGGAGAGCTTCGCGGAGCCGGCGTTGCCGTTCCTCAGCGTGATCATGATGCGCCCACCGGCAGGCGTGAACTTGATCGCGTTGCCGACGAGGTTCGAGACGATCTGCCCGAGTCGATCCGAGTCGCCCATGATCGGCAGCGGCTCCGGGTCGACGACGACGGAGAGCGCCAGGCCCTTCGCCTCGGCGGCAGGGGCCATCGAATGCGCCGTGGTTTCCACGACGCTTCTCCAGTCGAGCGCGCGCAGCGAGAGACGCAGCTTGCGCGAGATGATCCGCGACACGTCGAGGAGCTCGTCGATCAGCTTGGCCTGCGCAACGGCGTTGCGTTCGATGGTGGTGATGGCACGCTCGCGCTGCGCCTCACCGAGGCGCCCCGCGGTCATCATGCGGCTCCAGCCGAGGATGGCGTTGAGCGGCGTTCGCAGCTCGTGCGACACCATCGCGAGGAACTCGTCCTTCGTACGATTCGCTTCTTCGGCCTCCGACCGCGAGCGCTCCAGCTCGACGAAGACGTCGCGGAGCGCGAGCTGCCGGCGCCTGGCGCGCAAGCCGGCATGCACCGCGGCGAGCAACGTCCGCGTCTGCATCGGCCGCTCGATGACCATGACGTTGCCGAGACCGTCGAGCGCGCGCGTGCGCAGCGCGTTGACGCGCCCGACGTCGCCGCCCGTGGAGCACAGCACGACCGGCAGGTCCGACCACTTCGGCTGGCCCGACAGCACCGCCGCCAAGCGATCGAGCGCCTGCGTCGAGAGCGCCTCTTCGGTCACGACCGCGGTCGCGGCGCCGGCCTCGAGGGCGGTGCAGAGGTCCTCGAGCGTGACGCACGTCCTCGTCCACACCCCCGCTCGTTCGAGGATCTGCGCCGACAGCTCGCCATCACGTCCGATGGGGGCATAGACGAGGACGAGCTCGACGAGCGGGTCACGACCCGCGGCCGGCATCGCTCTCTCCCGACCGGGCCGGCTCGAGCCCCCTACCATTCGTGCTCACGGTGGGGACGGGCACTCCAGTGAAGACGCCTCGAAGATGCGACAGCGCTTCGCCGACGCGGAACCCATCCCGACAGACCTCGAAGAGGCGAATCGCGCGGTCGTGCGCGCCGGTACGCTTCTTCATGATCGACACCGCGTTGCGCAGCTTCCCGTCGCTCTCGAAGTAGCGAAGGAGGATCACGGTGTCCGCGAGATAGCTGACGTCGACGGGAGCGACGATGCTGCTGCCGAGCAGGCCGTGCTGCGCCGTGACGAGCAACGTCGTGACACCGCTCTGCGCGAGGAACGTGAGGAGCTCGTGCAGCTGCACGACGAGGAAGTGCTCGGCGGGCATCGCATTGAGGTAACCGTTGAGGCTGTCGATCACGACGACGCGCGCGCCGCGCTCGACCGATGCGCGCACTTCGTGAACGAACTCACCCGGCGACATCTCGGCCGGGTCGACCTGCTGCATCTGCACGAGACCTTCGGCGACGTGACGTCGTAGTGGCAGACCGAGACCGTCAGCGCGCGTGATGGTGGTGGCGACCGCCTCGTCGAAGGCGAAGAACGCCGCCTTCTCACCGCGCCCCGCGGCGGCCATCGCGAACTGCACGGCGATGACGGACTTCCCGGTACCGGGAGGGCCCATGATCAGCGCGCTGCCGCCACGAGGCAGGCCGCCGCCGAGCATCTCGTCGAAGGCGAGGATGCCGCTGCTCGCATTCTCGGCCAACGGCTCCGCCCGATGTTCGGACGCGATGAGCCGCGGATAGACGATGAGCGCTCCTGTAGCGATCTTGTAGTCGTGGTAACCGCCGCGATACTTCACGCCGCGCAGCTTGATGACACGGAGGCGGCGGCGCTCTGCGCCGTACAGCGGCGCGAGCTGGTCCAGCTCGATGACGCCGTGAGCGAGGCTCTGGAGGTGCGTGTCACCGACTTCGGACGTCCGGTCGTCGAGGAGGAGCACCGTACAGCCGCTCCCGGCGAAGTGCTGCTTGAGGGCGAGGATCTGCCGTCGATAGCGGAGCGAGCTCTGTGCGAGCAATCGGATCTCGGAGAGTGAGTCGAAGACGACGCGCTGCGGCTTCACACGCGCGACCTCGGCGAGAAGCGTGTCCATCGCCTCGCTGAGCTCCACCTCGGCGGGGTGGAACAGCGTGTACTCGTCGGAGCTGTTCGCGTCGTCGGCGAGCGTCATCTCGAAGACGTCGATGCCCTCGAGCGACCACTGGTGCGAATCGACGACCGAACGCAGCTCCTCTTCCGTCTCCGACAGCGTGATGTAGAGGCATCGCTCCTTCGCGCGCGCGCCCTCCCTGAGGAACGAGAGAGCGACGGTGGTCTTGCCTACGCCCGGGTCGCCCTGGAGCAGATAGAGGCGGCCCGCGGGGAGTCCGCCGCAGAGTACGTCATCGAGTCCTTCGATCCCTGTCTTGACGCGCGCTTGCTGAGGAGCTGTCACCCGCGGAGCCTACCGCGCGGTCCGCGGTCGAAGCCAGCGCGAGCACGAACATCGAGCGACGACCTCGTGAGCACGAGCACACGAAGTCGCGTCGACCAACGTGGAGTGCGTCACCAGGTCGCGCATCAGCGATACGGACGTTGCGCGCGCGTCCCGGCGAGCGCGATGAGATGCGCAAGGAGGTCGATGCCGTCCGACGACGACGCGCTCACCGTGCCCGACGCGCCGGGCGTGACGCGCTCGATACCAGGACGCGGCGCGAGCAAACGCTCGTCATAGATCGCCTGCGGTGCTCTCGCGCGCACCGCGCGGACCAGCGTGTTGAAGTTCTCGATCTGCGACGGGCGCAGATCGGCACCGAGTCCGTCGTAGCGGGTGCGCGAGAGCGCGGCGAGCAGCGGAGTGCCGTTGTCGCGGAAGACGTAGAGCACTTGCTCGCGCTCCTCGACCGTGTGCTTCGCGGTCTTCGTCACGGTCTTGGTCAGCATCACGCCGCCCGACATCGCGGCGCGGCCGAGCGAGAGCTTCTTCTCCGCGCTCTTCTCGATGTGCTCGCTGCTCGTGCGATGAATGGCGCGAACCAGCGCGCGGACATCGCTCCATGGAACCGTGGTGGCGTCGTTGCCCGACGTGACGACGAACGCGCCATCGTCCATCCGGAACGATCGCACCTGCGTCATCGCGCCGGTCGAGACCACGGCGCCTGCATCGCAGGCGACGGCGTCGTGACCACGTGCGCGGAGCTTCGCGAGGAGGTCGAGCGCGCGCGCACGATCCTCGGTGCGAAGGAGCGGTACCGGGCTCGGCGAGCGGAGCAGCAGTCCCGCCTCGTAGGCGGTCGAGCCGAGATCGGCGGCGAGCCGCGGGGCCTCGTCTTCGACCGAGCTCGCCAGCGCCATCAGCGCGACCACATCCATGCCGCGATCATAGCACCCGCCATCGCCATGAAACCTGACACGCAGCTGACACTCGCCGGTCGTACGGTTCCAGCATGAAGAACCGCGCGCGCGCTCCGAGCTCGACGTTCCGCATCACGCCGCGAGGGCCGTACTCGCTCGATGCGTCGGCGAAGTTCCTCTGCGGGTTCACGCCCGCCGCGGGCGGGTCGACGACACTCGACGACGGCCGCCTCGTCCTGGGTCTCCTCGACGAAGCGCGCCACGTTCCCATCGCCGTCGCGCTGAGCCAGGCTGCGAAGGACGGCGTCGTCGTCGCCGAGATCGCCGGCTCGCCGAGCGACGACGAAACGGCGGGCCGCATCGAGCGACAGGTGGCGCGGATCCTCTCGCTCGATCACGATGCGCGAGGCCTCGCCGCGCTCGGTGCGCGCGACGCTGTGGTGAGGCGGCTCCTCGAGGCGTCGCCGGGGTTCCGGCCGGTGTGCTTTCCGTCGCCCTATGAAGCGGCGGTGTGGGGAGTGCTCGCGCAGCGCATCGCGATGCCGGTGGCCGCGGCGATCAAGCAGCGCCTCGCCGTCGCGACTGACACGGTGGCACGAGGATTCGGGCGCACGTTCCATTGCGCGCCCGCACCGGAGCGACTCCTCGCGCTCGAGAGCTTTCCGGGCGTGGCGGCGGAGAAGATGACGCGCCTCCACGGCGTCGCGCTCGCGGCGCTCGAGGGGAAGCTCGATGCGGATCGACTTCGCGCACTGCCGATGGCGGACGCTGTGGAGGAGCTGCGCGCGATTCGCGGCGTCGGTCCGTGGACCGCGGAGCACATCCTGCTGCGCGGTTGCGGTGTCGTCGACGAGGTGCCGACGAGCGAGCCGCGCTTCCTTCGCGGCCTCGCAGAAGCGTACGGGCTAGATGCGACGCCGACAGCGGACGAAGCACGCGTCATCGCCGAGCGCTGGCGACCCTATCGGATGTGGGTCGCGGTCCTCGTCGTGATGAGCCTTCGTCGATCCGCCGCGGCGAACGCGCGTCCTCAGGGGCAGGCCTTCGCGCGTTTGTAGGGCGCGCCGCTGCGGATCGCATCACACGTCGAAGTGCAGCCTGTCTTCGAGCCGCAAATCGTCCAGCGATCGGGGCCACCGTGCTCCGGACACGCGGCGGGGATCGCCCAGCAGGTGCCGGGCTCCTGGGACGCGCAGAACTCGAGAGGCGGCTGAGCATCACCCGGCAGCGAGAGGAGCCTCGCGCAGTAGGTCCCTTGCGGGCATTCGATGTCGGGTCCGGGTACCGAGCCATGGCCCGTCTTGCCGCAACTGCGTGCATTATACCCGCATTCGCCCGAAGTCATCGACGAGACGCCGGCAGCACGGCGCAAGCAATCGTTCCAGTACGTGATGCCGTCACACCCGCAGACCGCGTGCGCTTCCTCCTCGCACAGCACGGGTGCCAGCTCGCACGAGCCGGCGACGTCACCGCAGCCGACGCGAGAGCAGAATTCCTTGGTCGAGCACTCGCTCGAGTCGACGCAGCGCTTGGGATCTCCCCCGTTGCCTCCGTCGAAGCCCGGCGGAAGCGTGGCGAGCACGATCTGCTCGTCGCTGCATGCCGAAGCGACCGCCGCGGTGCCGCCCGCGAACGCGAGTGCGGTGACGAGACGTCCAAGACCTCCGGCGCTCGTGAGGATCATCGCGACGGCTCCCGGGACGGCTCACGCGACGCGAACCGAGCGTCACCGGCGGCGGTGAACGTGAAGCCGATGAGCAAGAGCGGCCTGACGCGCGACGGCGAGAAGGCCTCCGACGGTCCTCCGGGGCCCTCGACCACCCAGTGTCTCGAGGCGAAATCGACGTCGGCCGCGAGCATCAACGAGAGCGCGGTTCCGGCTCCAATCGCGAGATGTCCCGTGACCGAAGCGGTGGCGATGGGATCGACCCGTCCGGTGTCCGCGCCGAGACGGTCCTTGGGCAGCGCGTTCGATCGCGGGTCCACATGGAGGAGGTCGACGCCGCCGCCCGCGCCGACGTCGATCGCGAAGAGCGGGCTCCCGTACACCTCGAGGCCGACGGCGCCGCGGAACGACGCGACGCCGACGTGAGCGAGCGCGACCTCCGCCCCGGTCTCGAACGGAAACACGTACTGCGCGGCGAGACCGATCGAGGGACGCACGCCGCGCCGCCACACGAGCGCGGCTCCCCCGCCGGCGCGCGCGACGACACCGGCGCCCGAGGCAAACGAGCCCCCGCCCGCCATCGTGGAGAGATCGAGCGCGAGCGGTCGGCTCTCGGACGTTCCGGATGCGCGATCGCGTGAGGGCGGCGCATCGACCACGGGGACGACGGGCGGCTCCGGCGGCGCAGCCTCGGCGACCGGCTCGGGAGCGGGGGGAGGTGGCGGCGGTGGCGGTGGCTCAGCGGCGATCCGATCGCGCTCGGCGAGCACCATGGGGTCGACGGCGGCCTGCACGACGTGCGCGACCTCTTCGCGAACGACCGCGGGAGGACCGTCACGGCGAACGCTGCGCCGCACCGTGACCGCGCCGGTGCGGCCGTCGACGATGGTGACGATCGCGACGTCGCGCGCGCGCAGATCGATGCCGACGCGCGCGAGCACATGCGGGCGCGCCGCGGAGCGAAAGCTCGCGTCGTCGGTGTCGATGCGTCCCACCGACTGACTCTCCATCACGAGCGAGAGGCGACCGAGGAGCTCGCGAACGGTGTCGTCGAGGCTCGCGGCATCGCTGCCGCCGCCCGCGACGAGGACTTCGACGACGCGTCGCGCGGGTACGGGCGCAGCGTCCTGCGCGTGAGCCACGTGCTCGCCGCCTCCGCTCAGATGCATGACTGCGACGCCGATCACGACGGCGCAGAGTGACCGCCGCATCACCGGCCCAAGGACCTCCCGACGCGTGTCTTCGCATGCACGGCGTAGGGCGTTCCGGGATAAGCGGCGAGGAGCGCAGCCCAGGCCCGCACCTCGTCGTCACTGCGTCCGAGTCGTTCGAGCGCGGTCGCGCGACCGGCCATCGCTTCTTCACGGAGCTCGGTCGAGCCCGAGGCGAGATACGCATCGAAGCGGGAGAGCGCGCCGCCTGCGTCACCGCGATCGAGCAGGAGCTTGCCGGTGGTGGCCTTCGCGACGCGGGCCTCCGCGGTCTGCGGGAACTGGCGCTCGAGGGCGTCGTAGCGCGCGAGCGCGGACGCCGTGTCGCCGTCGCGACGCGCGGCGTTGGCGGAGTCGAACAGGGCCGACGCCGTGGTGGGCATCGGCATCGGCATGGGCGCGGGCATGGGCGCCGGCGTGAGAGCCGTCGGCGCGATGGGCGCGATGGGCGCCGTGCGCGCAGACGTCAACGTGACGGCGACGGCGACGGCAGCCACCGGCGGCGGAGCCATCGGCGCCGGCTCCTCGGTGGCGACGACCGGCGGGTCGACGGGATCGGGCACGGACGTCCCCGCGAGGGCTCCGCTCGGGAGCGCAGTGCCTGCGCCGTTCGCGGGTGTGGCCTTGGACGACG
>JAXDMI010001167.1:0-5760 GCA_034666145.1 Myxococcales bacterium
GCATGTTCCGGCTTCGATTGCGGTCGTCATCGATCGAGCGCTCGAGCTGTCGAAGATGGATCGCTGGCAGAGCGCACGCGACATGCAGCGTGCGCTGCGCGGTGCGCAGGCCGCGTGTGGCGACTCCGATCGGGTCGTCGCCGAGAGCCTCACCATGCCTGCCGCGTCGATGCGTCGTCCGGAGGGCCCGCGCGCGCCCCAGTCGGGCCCGCGTCCGTCGAGTGCGTTGGGTCAGCCGATGCCGTCGTCGGATCAGACGCTGAGGATCGCGGGCGCGCCGATCAGCGATCCGACGATCGAGGAGAAGCCGCCGTCCACCGAGCAGATGACGCTCGAGGGGCTGCCGTCGAGCGGAGGGCCGATGACGCCGCCTCCGCACACGGAGCGCATCACCGGCACGCGAGCAGCGCCGCAGCGTCCGATCTCCTCCGGTCGAACCATCACGGAGCCGACCGGAAAACCGCTCCGCGCCAGCGCGCCCGTCTCGCCGACGCTCGCAAGCACGGGGAGCGGACCGCAGGCGGCGCTCGCGAGCTCGGGAAGCGGACCGTACGCAGCGCATACGAGCGCGCCACCGGGTGCGCGCGTGTCGGCGGCGCCGGGTGTGCCGTCGGCTCCGCCGGGACCGGTGTCGCTCGCGGGACGTCGCTCGTCGAGCGCGGTCGTGGTCGTCTCGCTGCTCCTCATCCTCGCGTCGGCAGCGGTCGGCGTGTGGGTGCTCTTCCACCACTGACTCCGCGCTCGAGACGCGTCGCGGTCTTCGCGGTCGGCCGCGCCGGCGCCGCGAAGCTACGCAGCGCGCGACGGGAAGAGCGGGGCGAAGTCCGCGACGGGTGGTGCCGAATCAAGCACGAGCGCAGCGGAACGTCCGTTGCTACGCTATCCGAACCGGGATGGTGAGCAGTCGGCGCACCCCGGTCCCAGGGAGGGACGATCATGGACGCTGCTCTCGACGACGCCCGCATGACCGACGACGAGCTGCTCGGTGTCTCGCAGACGATCGAGGCGATGCCGAGCGAGGTCGCCGCCGCTTCGCGTCGTCCTTCGACGCCGGAGATCCCCGTGAGCTCCGGCGAGCAGCTCGATCACTTCACCATCGAGCGTGAGATCGGACGCGGCGGCATGGGCGTCGTCTACGTCGCGCACGATCGCGCGCTCGATCGACGCGTCGCGCTCAAGGTGGTCCTCCCGAAGCGTGGTGACGACCTCGCGCTCGAGCGCTTCTTCCGCGAGGCACGCGCACAGGCGAAGCTCGCGTCGCCGCACGTCGTCCCGATCCACTTCATCGGACGCGCCGGGCCCGCGGCCTACTTCGCGATGGAGCTCGTGCCCGGCGAGGCGCTCGAAGCGGCGCTCGAGCGCGGCGAGAAGCTCGAGCCCGAGCGTGGTCGTCGTCTCATGATCGAGGTGGCACGGGGGCTCGCGGCCGCGCATGCCGCGGGGTTCATCCATCGCGACATCAAGCCGTCGAACCTCCTGCTCGATTCGTCCGGTCACGTGAAAATCGCCGATTTCGGCCTGGCGAAGCCGCTCTCGAGCGCGCGCGCCGGCGGCTCGATCACCGCTCAGGGCGTCGTGCTGGGAACGCCGATGTACATGGCGCCCGAGCAGACGCGCGGCGAGCCCGTCGATCATCGCGCGGACATGTATGCGCTCGGTTGCAGCTTCTACCATCTGCTCGCGGGCGCGCCGCCGTACGACGGGGACAACGCCATCGAGCTCTTGTCGAAGCACTTCACCGCGCCGGTCCCCAACGTCCGCAGTCGCGCGCGTGAGGTACCGCCGGCGCTCGCGCGCGTGCTCGAGCGACTCATGCAGAAGGAGCCCGCGGGTCGCTTCGAGAGCTACGACGCGCTCATCGACGCGCTGGAGGCGGCGGCGCCCGGCGTCGTCGAGCCGGCGGGCTTCTCCATTCGCGCCGCCGCCGCGCTCATCGACATCGTGATCGGAGGCGCCATCGTCGGCTTCACCGGACCCGTCGGTGCCGCGGCCTATCTCGCGCTGCTGGTCGCGCTGCAGGCGACGCGCGGCCAGAGCCTCGGCAAGTATCTCCTGCGCATCCGCGCGGAGCGGATGTCCGGTCATGCGCTCGGCTTCGGGCGTGCGCTCGCGCGCGTCGCGCTGGCCGCCTGGCTGCCGGTGCTCGTCGGCGCCGTCGTCTTCGCGACCGGCGGTCGCGACGATCTCTTCGCGATGGTGGGCCGCGCCTCCCAGGTCGAGCAGATGAAGGCGCTCGTCACGGCGTTCGCGGTCGGTAACGTCGCGCTGTCGCTGCTCTACGCGGCGTGTCTCGGCCTCGCCGCAATCCATCCCGAGAAGCGCGCTGTCCACGATCTGCTCGCCGGCTCGCGCGTGGTGCACGTGCGTTCCTCGACGTCGGGAATTCCGGTATGAACAGGGCATGCGCACGCCCGTCTCGCTCCTCGCCGTCTCTCTTGCGCCGCTGCTCGCCTCGCTTTTCGCATCGCTCGCCGGCTGCGACAATGCGGCGAGCCCCGGTCCTCAAGACCCGACGATGATGAACAACGGCGGCGGCTCGGGCCTGCTCGCCAACCTCGAAGCGAGCCCGTTCCAGAACGAGGTCTGGGTCAACGAGCAGGGGCAGCAGGTCCCCTTCCTCTACTACCCGAACGAGAACATCCGGGTCAGCGCGCAGTGCCGGACCGCGTCCGGCCAGTTCATGTGCGACGCCATGCGTTTCATGCGGAACGGCATGCCCGTGGAGATCGCGCGTCGCGCCCTCGACGGTCGCACCAGCGCCGGCACGAAGGTCTGCCAGCGCATGAACCAGCCCATCGTGATCGTCCACAACAGCGTGGGGAGCGAGGACAGCTTCTGTCGCTTCCCCGACGGCTCGCTCGTCGCCAACGGCGCGCTCGAGCAGTACAAGATGCGCGTCATCCAGTAGCGTCAGTAACGCGTCACGCTGGCGCGGTCGCTGCCGGAAGCGTGATGACGAAGCGCGCGCCCTTGCCGACGGCGCTCGTCACGTCGATCGATCCGTCCATCGATTCGACGAGGTGCTTCACGATCGACAGCCCGAGGCCAGCGCCCCCGTGTTGTCGCGATCGGCCCGGATCGACCCGGTAAAAGCGCTCGAACACGCGCGAGAGATGCGCGGGGTCGATGCCGGGGCCGTCGTCGCTGACGGTGATCTTGACGGTCGCGCCGTCGCGCACGCCGGCGATCTTCACCGCGCCGCCGTCGCTCCCGTACTTGATGGCGTTGTCGACGAGGTTCAGCACCGCGCGCTCCACGCCCTCGGGGTCGGCGATGGCGATGGCGTCCTTCGCGACGTCGATGGTGACGTCGATCTTGCGGGTCTCCGCGCGACCACGCACGGTCTCGGCGACGTGCTGCGCGACCGAGACGAGCGCGACCTTCTCGCGCGCGATGTCCTCGCGTCCGCGCGCCTCGAGCTCGGAGAGCGCGAGGAGCTGCTCGACGAGCCCGCCGATGCGCTGCGCTTGCCGGTGCACGATCTCGAGGAACTGCTGCGACGTCTCGGGATCGGTCTTTCCGCGGAGGAGCGTCTCCGCGTAGCCCTGGATGGCGGTGACCGGCGTGCGGAGCTCGTGCGAGACGTTGGCGACGAAGTCGCGACGTACGGTCATCAGCCGGCGCAGCGCGGTCTGGTCGCGGAGCACCGCCACCACGGCTCCGCCTGCGCTCGCGGGCAGCGGCCGCACGTAGACGGCGATGGAACGCCCTTTCTTGTCGGTGATTTCCGTCTCGGTCTCGGTCACCTCGCCGCGCATGCAGGCCTCGATCAACTTGCGTGCTTCTTCGTCGAGGCCCGAGGTGCTCACCGTCTCCTCGAGCGTCAGACCGACCACGCTCTTGCTGGCGAGGATCCGATCGACGGCCGGGTTCGCGACGATCACGCGACCGCGATGATCGAAGACGAGCACCCCCTCGACCATGCCGGCGAGGATCGCCGAGAGGTGATCGCGCTCGGCGGCGAGCTGCGACGTGACACGCGATGCAAGAAGGCCCAGCACCAGCGCCACGACGATCGCGACGGCGGAGGTGACGAGGAGGCGGCTCCGCATCGCCGCCACCGTCTCGTTGACCTCCGAGAGCGGGATGCCGAGGCGCACCACGATGCCGTCGGCGCCGGGGACCGCGACGTAGTGCATCTCCTGTCCGCCGCGCATGCGCGTGGCCTTTCCGACCCCGCGATTGCGTGCATTCTCCACTTCATCGCCGAGGTCTTTGCGCGCATCGGGCGGCGAGGCACCGATCACCGCGCCGTCGCGATCGAGCAGCGCGACCTCGGCGTCGACGATGTGCGCGATGCGCGTGGCGACCTTGTCGGGATGCCGGCGCCCGCCTTCTTCGGCCCATTCGATGGCGCCCTTCGCCTGCTCGAGGAGACGCGCGTCGAGCTGGCGGACGAGGTCCTCGGTGAGCCAGCGATTCAGCGTGAAGATCGCGATGAGGCCGACCGCGACGACGAGGCCGACGTGGCTCGCGAGGAGCTTCGTGCGGAACGACATTGCCATCGCTTCACGTCGGCTCGGCGCCGGGGATGCCTCCCGCCGAGCCGCGACCCGCCGTCTCCGGATCGCGGAGGCGATAACCGAAGCCGTGCACCGTCTCGATGGCCTCGCTGTACGCGCCGAGGCGCTCGCGCAGCCGGCGGATGTGCGTGTCGACGGTGCGCGTGTTCGTCTCGGGGAGGATGCCCCAGACCTCCTGGAGGAGATCCGTGCGCGAGAACACGCGGCCCGGATGCTCGACGAAGATCGCGAGCAGCTTGTACTCGAGCGGCCTGAGCGTGAGCTCGTCGCCGTCGATCACCACGCGATGGCGCGTCGGATCGATCTCGAGACCGCGCCACGCGAGTCGCTGGCCCTCGTCGCGAGCGCCGCGCGCAAGACGTCGCTCGTTGGCGCGCCGCGCGAGGCCCTTCACGCGCATCACGAGCTCGCGCACGCTGAACGGCTTCACGACGTAGTCGTCGGCGCCGACCTCGAAGCCGAGCACGCGGTCGTATTCGTCACCGCGTGCGGTGAGCATGAGGATGGCCGCATCCGCGACCGACTCGTCGGCGCGCAGACGACGGCACACTTCCATGCCCGAGACGTCGGGCAGCATCAGATCGAGCACCACCACCGATGGACGCAGTCGCGCTGCGGCAACGAGCGCATCGGCGCCGTTCTCGACCGACTCCACCTTGAAGCCGGCATCGCTGAGGTTGAACGTGACGAGCCTGCGAATGTCCTCTTCGTCGTCGACGACGAGCACGACGTCGCCGCCGGCCGGGCTTGCCGCGTGGCTCTGCGGCGGCGAAACAGGTGGCGCATTCGACATCGCAAGACGATTCTAACGCCGGAACCCCGCGCTGAATGTGCCGAATGCGGCACCCGTGCATTGACGCACGCACCAGCGGGATTATGTAAGGCGCAGCTATCCATCCCCGTTTGGCGCAGTCAGCGTCGTCGCCAGCCCCAGTCACGGAGGAATCACCTGCATGAAGTCTCTCTCTCCTGCTCTCGTCGCCGCTCTGCCGCTCGTGCTCGTCTTCGCGCTCTCGCCTCTCGTCACGGGGTGCGGCGGTGACCCGAAGCCCCCGCCCGTGACCACGCCGCCGGTCGCCACCGCGCCGCCGACGCCCACGACGACGAGCGCTCCCGGCAAGAGCGAGAAGATGGCCGTCAACGTCGACGACGACATCATCAAGGCCTGCAACCTCAAGTTCGAGAACATCGAGGACGCACCGAAGTTCGACTACGACCAGGAGACGCTCACGCCCGG
>JAXDMI010001168.1:0-3051 GCA_034666145.1 Myxococcales bacterium
CGAGCCGACGATGGCGACCGCTCTCACGTTCGGAAGCGGGCCGGTCGCCGTGAACGACGGCGGCTGCGTGAGGCGGGTGAGGAGCTTCGGGTAGTAGGGATGGTTGGGTGTGTAGCGCTCGAAGGGATGCACGAACCTGCATCGGCCACACGCGGATCGGAGTTGCTACTCGCCGCGATGATTCGTCGCTGCGTTCTTCACCGAAGCGGCGCGCGCCGCCGACGACGGATGCTGCACCAGGTACGTCGGCACGAAGCGCTTTGGCGGCGTGCCGCGGTCCGTCTCGAGCTGGGCGAAGAAGCGCAACAGACCGAGCGCGCCCTGCTCGCTGCGGCCCGCCTCGAGCACGCGCGTGATCGCTTCTTCGTCACGCGGCGCGCGCCCGGGATAGAGCCTAGTCGCGGTCTCGAGCGCGTGACGCTGCTCGCTCGCGGTCCACACGTCGTCGCCGTTCTCGTGCGTTGCCGTCGGGTGCCCGCACACGAGATCGCCGGCGCGGAAATGCGTGAGCTCGCGCGCGATCACGAACGAGAGCGCCTCGCGGAGGCGCATCTCCTGCGTGCTCCCCGCATCCGGCGAGGCATAGAAACCGGGCGGCGGCGGCAGCACGCGACGGCCCGGGACCTGCGACGCGGCGAGGAACGACGCATAGTCCTCGACGCCGTGCGTGGCGTTGCTCTCGTCGTCGCTCTGCGCGCGTGCCACGAGCGAGACGAGTCGGAGCATCGCGTCCGTGAGGACGATCACGTAGTCACCGTCGTCGTCGCACGCCGCCATCGCGCTCGGGTCCGAAGCGTTGCCGTCGAACGCGACGTACGCGCCGACCAGGCGCCGTCGATCGTTCGCCGCGAGATCGCTCAGCAGCCGCTTCGCCTCCGACTGCGCCTTCTGGCGCAGCTCCAACGTCTCGAGCTCCGGTGCGATCTCGTCGGCGTGCGCAGTGCGCGGACCGGCCACGCTCGTGGCGGCGACGAAGCCGAGGGCGGCGAACGCAGGGACGACGAAGCGGCGCAGGAATGTCACGAAGGCCTGTTCGGCCGGCGCGCGCGCGAGTTGCGTGCGACGTGCGTGGAGACCGGCGTGGAAAGCGCTACTGGCGAACGAACTTGAACGGGATGTTCACGGTCGTCGTCGCGCCTGGCGCAGCGAAGCGCCACGTTTTGACCTGCGATTCGATGCACTTGGCGACGACGGGGTCATCGCCGCTCGACGACGTACCCGACACACTGCCGTCGGGAGCGACCGTCGCGCTGACCGTCACGTTGACGCTGGCTTTCTGGTCCGCTCCGCCGCGCTCCCAGCACGTGCGCTTCACGCCGGTGCGGTGCGAAGCGACGACGCGCTCCACCGACGAAGAATCGAGACCGCCGCCACCGGCCGGGCCGGCACCGGCACCACCGCCGCCGACGTTCGGACCGCCTGCGCCCGCGACGAGACCGCCGAGATCGAGGCCGCCCTTCTTCTCCGGCGGATTCGCGACCCCACCCGAGCCGGCCTTGGCACCACCGGTCGCGACCTTGACGGTCGGCGCGCTCGAAGGAGCAGGCGCCTGATCGCTCGCGGGCGGCGGCGGAACGTCGTTCTTCGCTTCGGTTGCGGTCGGCGCGGCCGTCGGCTGCATCTGGATCACCACCGGCGGCGGCGGATTCTGCTGACGGAACACGAAGACCGCGGCGGATACGCCGAACACGCCGGTGAAGAGGAGGATCGGCCAGAACCAGAGCGGCACACCGCGCCGCGGTTGAGCCGGCGGCTGCGAGACCATGATCTGCGGAGACGACGGCGCGAACGGCGACGCCGGGATGAGCGATGCGCGCATCTCGGACGACGGCGCGGGACCGGGAGGCACCGCGAACGGATCCGCGATCGCCATCGGCGCAGGCGCTGGCGGTGAGAAGGCGGGCGCTTGCGCGAACTGCGGTGCCGGCGCAAACGAGGGGGCGAACGCGGCCGCTGCGCCCGAGCCCCCGAGGGGCGACCCGAGCGGCGAAGCCGGCGCTTCGTCGGTGTTGGACGCAGCCACGCGGAGCGGAACAACGTTGCTGCGTGACGGGGAGGACGGCGACGTGGGTCGCGGCGGCTCGAACGAGCCCATTCCGCCGGGCCGCGGCGCGTCCGGGGCGGAGGCACGCGGCGCCGTCGGTGCCGGACGCTGCGGCGCGCGCGGCGGCGACGACGCACGACCTTCGTTGGGAGGCGGCGAGACGAGCGACGGGCGATTGCCTTGCGCGGCCTCGCGCACGATCGCGGCGAGCTCGGGAATGCTGCGGACGGGACGCCACTCTTCGAGGCCCTCCTGCCAGCAGAGCGAGTCCTCGGTCACCGCGCCAGACGCGGCCTTCCTGCGCAGCTCCGAGATCCGAACGGGACCGACCGGAACGCCGTTGATGGCGACGTACCACTCGTCGGTGACGCTGAGCTCGAGGCCGCCGCCTTGCTGCGGAAACGGCACCGATTGCGGAGCGTCATGGACCGTGCGCTGGAACGCGCCCGCGAGCGCGCTCGGTGCGTGCGCTTGCGGCTGTCCGACCGGCGCGCGCGGCTTCGCGGCGGAGAGGCTCGTGGCGAGACTGTTCTTCGCGACGGGACGCGGCGCATCCGAGCCGGAGCCCATCGCCGTCGGAGGCGACGTGGAGACACTGGTCTCCGTCACGGCCGCTCGCACTTCGATCTGGTGGCCGCACTTGCGGCACTTCATGCGGACAGTCTTGCCCGCGACCTTCTCGTCAGCGATCTGGTACTTGGCTTTGCAGTTGTCGCAGAGAAACTTCAAAGGGTACCCGCGCTGCTGAACGAGAAGACTAACCCGTCTTTAGACGCTCGCGCGACCCGGAAGTTTTGCGGGTTGCAGCTCGTCAGGCGAGTCCTCAGGCGAGCTTTCCAAGGTGCGCTTTGATCGATTCGCGGGTCTCGGCGTCGGGCGCGACGTGCACGCACCTCTCCCACATCTCGACGGCCTTGTGCCGAAAGCCGGCCTTTTCGTAGAGAACGGCGAGGTTCTTCAATGCGGGGAAGTGCTTCGGATTCAGATCGACGGCGCGCTCGAGCTCG
>JAXDMI010001169.1:0-3281 GCA_034666145.1 Myxococcales bacterium
GCGCTCCACGCCGACCCGTTCTGGCGCTTCGCCTCCGCGAAGGCGATGATCGACGGCCTCGAGCTCGCGCTCGCGCCCGCGGCGAAGCGCGTGAAGGGCGCCGTCACTGCCGTCACTGCCGTCGCGATGCCCGAAGCTGCCTGACCGAAGCTGGGTGAGTCAGCGAACGACCGGCAGCGCGACCTTCGTGCGCTTGACGGCCTTCGTGTTCTGCCACTGCATGACGTTGAGCTTCGCCACTTCCTCCTTCGTCTCCGGGCTTGCGTCGCCTTCCGGCACGCGGTCCCAGCGCGAAGGATCGGCGAACGTCTGGTAGTTCTCGGCGCGGCGCGACGACGAAAATCGCCGCAGGAATACCGCAAAATCGTAGGCGTCGAGCAGATAGAGGAGCTGACCGGCGTCGGCGTTGATCCCGCGGCGCATCATCAGCTTGATGCCGTCCTTGAAGTGACGACGGAGCTCGGCATCGCCCTTCACCATCTCGACGGCGAGACGCGATGCCACGAAGCCCTTCTCGAACAGGTTCGAGCTCTTCGTGCGACGTGACCAGTTGCGCTCGATGCGCTCGTAGAGCTTCTCGGTTCCGTAGCACTGCTCGTAGAGCCAGACGTAGCCGTCCATCAGCTCGTCACGACGCATGTGCGTCGGCTCGAAGACGACATGACGCGTGTCGTAGAGATGCCACTTCTCGTGATCGAGCCGGCCCGCGGCCTTGTACTCGTCGAAGAGCTTCGTGCCGGGCATCGGCGTGAGGATCGAGAAGAACGGATAGAGGATCCCGGTCTTCTGGATGAAGTCGAGCGTCTGCTCGAAGACACCGAGCGTGTCGGTGTCGAAGCCCACGATGAAGTTGCCGATGATGGTCATTCCGCGCGCGTGGATGCGGTCGATCGCCTCCTGGTACGTGAGGCAGAAGTTGACCGGCTTATCCATGGCCGCGAGCGAGGCCTCGGTCACCGACTCGAAGCCGATGATGAGCGTCGAGCAGCCCGCATCGCGAAAGAGATCGAGCATCTCTTCGTCGTTGGCGACGTTGAGCGTGGTCTCCGCCGACCACGACGGGATCTCGCCGGCCTTCGCGAGCGGGATCATCGCGCGAAGGAGGTCCTTCGTGTAGCGCGTGCGCGAGATGAAATTGTCGTCGACGATGTAGATCGGCTTGGCGCTCGCGATCGGCCCGCGCGCCTTGGGCAGCGAGCGCAGCTCGTGGATGACGCGTTCGACGGGCTTGAAGCGGAAATCCTGCCCCGAGATGTCGGGCACGCTGCAGAAGCGGCAGCGGAATGGACAGCCGCGCGTCGTCTGGATCTGGTGGAAGAGATACTGACTGGCGTCGGACTTGTCCCACGTCGGAACGGGAATGGCGTCCATCGGCGGGAAGCCCACGGCGTCGTAGCGCTGCTTCAGCGTTCCCGCCTGCATGTCGCGGACGACGGTGGGCCACAGCGCCTCGGCCTCACCGGTGACCACGCAGTCGACGTGCTCGAGCGCCTCGTCCGGCCGCAAGGAGGCGTGGATGCCGCCGAGAATGACCTTCTTGCCCTTCTCGCGGAAGCGCGCGGCCACTTCATAGGCGTACGTCACGCATGACGTCTTCGCGCTCAGCGCGACGTAGTCGGTGCCGGGCAGGTCGTACGTGATCGGCTGGAGATACTCGTCGATCATGCGCACGTCGACGTCGCGCGGCGTGCACGCCATGACCGTCTGGATGCCGAGATCGAGGAACGCGCGCTTGAAGCCGAGCGCGCGGTTGAGCAGATCCATCTCGTAGAGCTCACGCTCCGTGGGATCGAGGTTCTTGCGCGTCGCGATGAACGTGATGCGCATGCGTTACTGCCTCCCCTGCTCGATGATCTGGTTGATGCTCGGACGCCAGCGCGTGCGCAGCGCATCGTAACGTGCCTCGAGCGCGCGAAGACGCGGCATGCCGTCCCACGCGGTCACGAGGACCTCCTGCAAGATGGTGCGCGGCGTCGCGCCGTCGGGACGGATGGCGCGCGGCTGCCGCCAGCGAACGACCGCGCCTTGCACGCCGCTCCAGAAGCGACCGCGCGCCTCGAGCGAGAGGAGCGCGCCGCGACGGATCTGCCGGCGAGCCTCGTGCGTGGAGCCGAAGCGCGTGAGCGCCTCTTCGAGCCAGCGTCCGTGATCGACGTCCTGCGCGACGTGCAGCGTGAAGTACGCGATCTCTTCCGGCGTGAAGCCGGCGCGCTGCAGCCCGGGGATGACCGCGTGGAACATCTTCGGGATCGCCCACTCGTGTCCGGGACCGACCGCGCCGAGACCGACGAGGAAGGGCTCCTCGTTGACGATGCGGCGATGCTCGACGATGAAGTCGAGCGCCGGCTTCGGGACCTTGCCGTCCTTGTCGTCGGGCACGGAGCTGCCGCACGAGCGAAGGAAGTGGCCGTAGAGCGTCGCGTGATCTTCGCCGTCGGAGCCTTCGCCGTACTCGTCGACGAGCACCTTCGCGAGCCACAGCTTCGCGTCGCTGGTCGGCGCGCGCACGAGGAGGCGCTCGAGGTAGCTCGTGAACACGCAGACGAGCGGGAAATGGTTCTCGCCGAAGACGCGGTAGTCCTCGCGCGCGAACGGGCTCGTCGCGCAGCGATTCAAGAACAAATGATTCACGGCGGGGTGAGCCTCGATCTCCCTCCGCAGCTGCATCATGAACGCCGCGCTCACATCCGTCGCCTTCACCGTGGCCGTGGCCGTGGCCGTATCCGTGCCCGATCTCATTCGCCCACCGTCGCATCGGCGGAAGCGTCGGCCACGTCATCCGCCCACGTCCGCTTCGGAATTCTCAGCTTCACGAGCTTGCCCTCATTCCGCTGCTCGACCACCACGTCGGGGCCCGTCTTGATCTCGTTCTCGTCGCCCTTGGGGTACGCGATGTCACTCCAGAGGAGCCCGGCCTTCGCGCCGGGACCGTTCATCAGACCGGCTTCGTCGCGCAGGAAAGACCGATAATCGCGATGGATCCGCTGGTAGCGCCACGTGCGCGCGTAGAACCAGACCATGCTCGGCAGCACCTTCGCGACGAAGAGCGGGCGCTTCTTCATCATCGAGTCGTACGCGTTGCGGACCGACTCCTCGGTCGCGTCGTAGGAGCGCGCGAACTCCTTGTAGAAGTCGTCGCGCGGGAGGCGCGTCGGCAGCACCGCGTGGAGGAGATCGAAGAGCCGGTGATCGGTCGTGAGCAGCTTGTCCTCGTACGCGCGATAGAGCTGCGTGCCGGGAAGCGGCGTGAGGATGGTGAAGAGCGGCATCGCGATCTGGAG
>JAXDMI010001170.1:0-3757 GCA_034666145.1 Myxococcales bacterium
GATCGAGCGGCGCGCCGGCGTGCTCATCCCGTGCTCAGCCCGTGAACGTGCTGGCGAGCGCGCCGGATTGGCGGAGCGCTTCCCAGATCGCGATGCCTGCGGCGTTGGCCAGGTTCAGGGAGCGCACCGCGCCGATGGTGGGGATGCCGACCACGCGATCCTTGTATTGTGCAAGGAGCTCGTCCGGCAGCCCGACGCTCTCCTTGCCGAAGACGAGCGCGTCGCCCGGCGCGAAGTCGGCTTCGAGGTAGCTCTTCGCAGCGACGCCGCTGAAGAGATGGAGGCGGCCGGGCGGATAGGGGATGCCCGTATCCGGGTCGGCCTCCTTCTCGAAGGCGTGCACGAAATGCGCGAAGTCGAGGTGGCGTCGCACATCGACGAGGTGCCAGTAGTCGACGCCGGCTCTGCGCACACTGTGCTCGTCGATCCGGAAGCCGAGCGGGCCCACCAGGTGCAGCGGCGCTGCGGCGGCGGCGCAGAGCCGAGCGACGTTCCCCGTGTTCGGCGGGATCTCCGGCTCGACGAGGACGACATGCAACGGACGCGGGAGCGCCCGCGCGCGGAGCCGAGGTGTGGAGTTGGAGGTTCGTGCCATGGTTGTTAACGGCCCATTGCTTTGCGCGGCGCGCGCAGCCAGATACGATTTGTAATCGGACTCACCTCGGGAGGCGACCTTGAAGCGGGCTTCTTTGATTCTGGCTTTGCTCGGTAGCGTCGGCGGTCTCGCTCTGGCTTGCGGAGGCGCGACCAGCACGGACGTCTTCGGAACGCCCACCGATTCGTCGGGAACGAGCGGCACCGCGACGAGCGGCGGCACGAGCGGCACCGCGACGAGCGGCGGAACGAGCGGCACGGCGACGAGCGGCGGAACGAGCGGCGGAACGACGAGCGGCGGCACGAGCGGCGGCACGAGCGGCGGGACGAGCGGTGCCCTCGATGCCGGCACCGGCAAGGCCTGCACCTCCGGCGACGGCTGCGCTGCGACCGAGTACTGCAAGCGCGCCACCTGCACCGCGACCTCCGGCGTGTGCACCACGCGTCCTGCGGAGACCGCGACGGAGTCGCCCGTGTGCGGTTGCGACAACGTCACGTACTGGAACGAGTCCGTCGCCGCGCATGACGGCGTCAACGTGCAGGCCGGCTCGGCGGAGTGTCCGAAGACGTCGGCCGCGAAATGTGACGGCAACAACATCCAGTGCGCGACCGATCGCTTCTGCAGCTCGCTCGTGACCGGCTCCCCGCAATGCAACGTCAACCTGGCGCTCGGGACGTGCTGGGGTCTTCCGACGAGCTGCGCAGGTACCGCCGCGAAGGACTCCGTGTGCGGCTCCGGCAAATGCGTCAGTCGCTGCGAGGCCATTCGCAGCGAGAACCGCTACTTCGCGAACAGCAACTGCAACTAGCGTCGAAGGCAAAGGGCCGCATGCGGCCTTGACGTGGCTTCGCCCAGGCTCGTAGCCTCGCAAAGTCGTGCGTAACCGCTGCGCTGCCCTATTTTCCGCGCTCGTGTTGCTCGCGTCACTCGGCTCGTTCGGGGTGGGCGAGCGCGACGCGCTCGCGGCCGGAATGGATCCGACGCCCGAGCGCCTCGTCGCGCAGCCGGCGAATCTGCCGCCGAACCAGACGTGCCAGTCGGTCGCCGCGAATCCCGGCGCGCTCGTCTCGGCCGGTCTGCGCCCGCAAGACTTCCCGTGTCGCCCCGACAACGCGTCGTTCAAGAACATGGTCTCGGAGCTCGGCTTCGCGATCGCGCCGAGCACGTTCTATCCCGCGCGCACCACGGGCGTGGGCGGCTTCGCGATCAGCCTCGAGGCGAGCTACACGCGCATCTCGCCCGATCGCGTCGCGGATGCGAACGGCGCGAAGGTCCCGTACTGGCACCTCGGCACGCAGGGTGCGCAGGACCCGAACACGAAGCAGTTCTCGGTCGTCAACAACGCGCCCGATTCGATCATCCAGATCTACTCCATCAAGGCGCGCAAGGGCCTGCCGCTCGGCTTCGAGATCGCGGGCAGCCTCGGCACCATCGCGAACACGTCGCTGTGGGTCGGCGGTGGTGACCTCCGCTGGTCGCTCATGGAGGGCTTCCGCACCGGCGCGCTCGGCATCCTGCCCGACATCTCGCTCGGCGGCGGCGTGCGCACGCTCACCGGAACGTCGAAGTTCTATCTCACGACGGTCGGCATGGACGTGAAGCTCTCGAAGCCGATCACGCTTCAGGACAGCGCGGTGCTGATTCCGACGGTGGGCTTCCAGCGCATCATCATCTTCGGTGATTCGAACGTCGTCGACTCGACGCCGAACGTCGACGCGCTCGCGCAGTGCGGCTCCGACGGACCCGACCCGAGCACCGGCGCCCCGCGCTGCCGCAACAAGCTGCCCAACGGCACCGACAACAACGTCGATTTCGCGAACAGCTTCACCTTCCAGAAGGTGCGCGTGCACCGGAATCGCGGGCTCATCGGCCTGAATTATCGCTACGAGCTGATCTGGCTCGGGAGCCAGATCGCCTTCGACATCAACGAGCCGAAGGACGAGAACCCGTTCCTCGTCGGGAGCCGCCAGTGGACGCTGTCATTCGAAGGCGGCGTCGTCTTCTGATCGCCGCGTGCGCTCTCGCGAGCGCATGCGCGGCCGAGGCTTGCGGAGCGCCCTCGGGAGCGCTCGTCGGCGTCAGCGATCGTGCGTCGGGCGGCACGTCCGCGAAGCAGACGCGTGACGGCGGCGCGCTCGACGGAGGGCCCGCGCTGCCGGCGGATTACCACACCAACTTCACGAAGCTGAACAAGGCGCGCTTCGTCTCGACCGGTCATGCATCGGGCCGTTGGGACGTCGACGTCTATGCGAACGAGCCCGCGATGCGCGCGCTCAGCACGCACACGCGCGACGTTCCGGTCGGCGCCATCATCGTCGAGGAGCACTTCGAGAAGAGCGCCGGCGGTGGCTCGGGCCCGGTGATGGTGATGGAGAAGCGCGCCAAGGGCTTCTCGTCGGAGCACGGAGACTGGCGCTTCACGGTGGTCGGATCGAGCGGTCAGCTCGTGAAGGACGGCGTCGTCGAGTCGTGCTCGGGTTGCCACGACGACGCGCCGATGGACGGCTTCTTCCCGATCGTCGACTGACGCGACGCGCTCAGATGAAGAGCAGCGCGAAGAGCGACGCGATGACCGCGACGACGCCGAGCAGCGTGGCGAGCACGACACCGGTCGTCGCCGTGGCGAGCGCCTTCTGCGCGCGCTCGCCTTCGAGGCGGTAACAGCCGCGGAGGAACGCGCGCGTCGCGCGACCGGGGACGCTCACGAGATCGAGGACGCCGAGACCCGCTGCGAGGCCTTCCTTGAACGTCACGATGACGGCGCCGAGCGGGCCCATCACGAGATCCCAGCCGCACGCGTAGAGTCCGAAGCGCAGCGCTCGCGAGCGCGCGCGGCGCGCACCGCTCGACGATGCGCCGACGTCGATGGCGAGCGCGTGCACCGCGTGCGCGAACACCAGCAGCGCAGCGAACGCCGGCACGCCGAGGAAGACGAGGCGCAGCATCAACGAGCGTGCATGCGGATCGTAGACGAGGTGTCGCAGCCACTCCGGTGCGACGACCGCCGCGACAGGGATGACGAGGAGCAACATCGAGAACGACGCGAGGAGCTCGCAAATCGCCGCGAAGCGCAGCGCTGGCATCACGGGCCCGTCGGGCAGCAGCTCGAAGAACGACTCGGCATCGCGCGTGGTCGAGCGAGCGGTCGCCCAGAGACGCGTG
>JAXDMI010001171.1:0-7229 GCA_034666145.1 Myxococcales bacterium
TCGATGCCCTCGCCGTGCACCTGCTCCGGGCTCATGTACGCGAGCTTGCCCTTGAGCGTGCCGGCGCGCGTGTGGCTCATGCGCGAGCTGAACTTCGCGATGCCGAAGTCGACGACCTTCGTGACGCCGTCGTAGGTCACGAACAAGTTGTGAGGAGTGACGTCGCGATGGACGAGACCGAGCTTCTCGCCGTTCTTGCCGAGCAGCTCGTGCGCGGCGTGGAGGCCTTCGGCGGCGTCGGCGATGACGCGGCAGGCGATCTCCGGCGGCATCGCGGTGCCGAGCTCCTCGGTGCGCCGCATGACCTCGCGGAGCGGCTCGCCGTGGAGGTACTCCATCGCGATCCAGTACGTGTCCTCGTGCTTGCCGAGGTCGAAGACCGTCGCGACGTTGGGATGCGAGATGCGCGCTGCGACGCGCGCTTCGTCGAGGAACATCTGGACGAACGACTCGTCCTCGACGAGGTGGGGATGGATCTTCTTGATCGCGACCCACTTCTGGAAGCCGCCGGGGCCGTCCATGCGTGCAAGATGCACGGACGCCATACCGCCGATGCCGATCTCGTCGACGATGCGGTAACGGCCGAGGAAGTACGTGCCGCCGTTGTTCGCCCGGATGTCGGGCATGGAGCCGCCCATCGACGAATGACCGCCGTTGGCGAGGCCAACGTCGTGGCCAGGATCGTGGCTCCCGGACGCATCGCTGCCCTGACTGTTGTCCGGGCGCTGGGCGCGATCGTGCGGCAACGGTTCTCCTCTATGCCTTCCTGCGGAGCGGGTGATTCGAGCGCGGGGACATCATTTCGAGTTCACCGCGACCTGGCCGACGGCGACCTGCGCCGTGGGACGTGTGCCGAAGTACACGGCGGTGCCGGCGCTCGCGATCGCGATGCCGCCGATGAGATACGGCCACGGCGAGGACCAGAACCCGCCTCCTTTGCGAACGGCGCTGTCGCCGCCCGGTGTCGCCGACGACGAGGCGCTCGAGCCTTCCTTCGAAGCGCTGCCCGCGCCCGCGGCGGCGGTGCCGCTCTCGGGGACGCGCACGCGCTCTTCGACGGAGGCGAGGCGATTGCCCTGTCGATCGAGCGCATCGACGCGCACGAGGATGCTCGCGTTCGGCATCGTGACCTCGGAGCCCACGTCGAGCTCGACGGACTCGCCGGGCTTGGCCTCGGCGACCACTTCCTTGCCGCTCGTTCCGTCGCGCGCGACGAGCCCGATCTTCGCGACGATGGGGATGTGCGAGCTGTCGAGCGATGCCGTGACCGTGAACGGCTTGCCCGACGTCGCTTCCTTCGGCGCCTTGATCGAGAGCTGGATGCTGCCGATCTTCGCCGTGTCCTTCTTCGCTTGTGCGGCGTACGCGGGGCCCTTCGGTCCGGCCTCCGTCGGGACCGCGAACGTCGAGTCGAGGATGCTCGCTGCGCGGAATGCGGCGATCGCTTGGTCCTTCTTGCCGTTCGACGCCCGGATCGATCCGAGACGCACGTAGCCTTCGAGGACGTCGGTCGGCGCGAGGCCGCCCTTCTCGAGCGCTTCGCGATAGAGCGGCTCCGCGGTGTCGAGCGCACCCTTGTCCCACGCAGCGCGGGCCTGGCGAAGCGCCGGGCCGCCGGCCGCACTCTCGGACGCGTACGCGGGCGCTGCAGTCGTGACGATCACGAAGCAGGCGCCGGCGACCGCGTGCGAGAGCGCACGCATGACGCGGGATCTTTGCACCGTATGAAAAAGTATCGGGGTGCCTGCACGGACGCAAGGAGCGGGACAGGCGTTCCGTATCTACCCATGTACGCAAAGATGGGCGCAACGGCGCGGGCGAGCCGCTCTCCGTCGGGGCTACGGGAAGGGCTGGCTCGGTCGTCCGCGCTCGAAATAGAAGCTGAACGTGCCGCGGATGTGGCCGCGGCATCGCGGCGGTGGACCGAGGCCGCCGGGCGCTTCGTCGCGCGGATCGGCGAGATAGACGTCGAAACAACCCGACGTCAGACGCTCCGCGGCTTGCGGCTCGTCGATGTTGCCGTTGAAGACGTGATTGAACGCGATGAGGCTCTTGCCGCTGCCGACGCCGGCCGGCGCTTCCTTGCTCGGATCGCAGCCCGTCGTGGGATCGGCGCCGGCCATCGCATTGGCGCCACAGGTGCCATCGGTCGGGATCGATACTTCCTGGACGGCGAAGGCCGCGACGTTCTGCGTGCGACAGCTCTTCTGGAGATAGAGCGTGAGGCTCACGAGCGCGGGATCGGGGTTGGCCTTCACGGGGACGCCGGGCGGCACCACCGCAGGCGGGAGATCGACGACCAGCGGTTGGTTGTAGAGACCCGCGAAGCCGTTGGCGGGATCGGGGCGGACCTTGTGGATGTCGTAGAGGAGGATCGAGATTCCGTCGCTGAACGTCTCGAAATCGCTGCCGCTCTGGATGCGAAGCTGCAGCCCTTCGCGATACGGCACGCCGGCGAGGAAGTCGGCGCTGAGATCGAACGGTCCGGTCCAGCAGTTCGGCACGTTGAGCGTGCCGGCGACCTTGCCGCTGCCTTCACCTTGCGAGCACGCGGGCAGCGTCGACGCGACCACGGCCATGACGCCGGCCACGACGCTCGCCCTGACCATGACTCGCGCTGCGAGAGAGCGGCTCACGAAGCGTGACTGTAACAGAGGCGTCCGCCCCCGAGCACGCGATCGCCGTGCGGCCCGAGCGCGTAGAACACCGCGACTTGGCCACGGCTCACCGCGCGAACGGGCTTCGTGAAGCGTACGACCGCACCGGTTCCGTCGCGGGTCGCTTCGATGCGGCCCTCGGCGCCTTCGTGGCGATAACGGACGCGCACGCGTGCATCGAAGGGGAGGGAAACGCCGGGCGCGAGGACGACGTCGTCGACCTCCGCGGCGATCGACTCGAGGCCTTCGCCTTCGCCGAGTCGCACGGTCGCAGTGTCGGCATCGATCGCGGTGACGAACGCGGGCTTGCCGAGCGCGACGCCGAGGCCTTTGCGCTGGCCGATCGTGAAGCGATGAATGCCCTCGTGCTGGCCGACGACTCTGCCGTCGGCGTCGACGATCGGACCAGGACGCACGCGACCCTTCGCGCGCGTCTCGACGAACGCGGCGTACGCGCCGGCACCGGCGCCGACGAAGCACAGCTCCTGGCTCTCGCCCTTCGTCGCACCGGGGATGTTGCGACGCACGGCTTCGGCGCGGACCTCGGGCTTCTTGCTGTCGCCGAGAGGGAACACGAGGCGCTCGAGATGCGCGCGCGGCGTTGCGTAGAGGAAGTAGCTCTGGTCCTTCGACGGGTCGGCGCCTTCACGCAGGTACGGCACGCCGTCGGGACCGGGCGTGCGTGCGAGGCGTGCGTAGTGACCGGTGGCGACGCGCGCGGCGCCGAGACGATCCGCGAGCGCGATGAGCTCGGAGATCTTCACGCCGCGATTGCACGCGGTGCACGGGCTGGGCGTCTCGCCGGCGAGGTAGGCGTCGACGAACGGCTCGACCACGGTCTTCGCGAAGAGCTCCCGGCGATCGAACGTGAAGTGCGGGATGCCGAGCGCGTCGGCGGTGCGTCGCGCGTCGTACTGATCCTCGGGCGCGCAGCACCGACCATGCGAGCCGGCGCCCGCCTCGGGGTAGTCCCACAGATGGAGCGTGACGCCGACCACGTCATGGCCCTCGTCGACGAGGCGTGCGGCGGCCACGGCGGAGTCGACGCCTCCGCTCATCGCCACGAGGACGCGCTCACGACCCATGCGCGTCCGTCTAGCGCATCACTGGCCCTGGAGCACGGTCTTCACGCCGCTCGTGGCGCGATCGACGAGCTTCGACGAGAGGTCGACGGCCTCGCTGTAGCGGTAGACCCCCGCTTGGAGCGCGAGGAGCTCGCCGGGGCCGAGGTCCTTGCCGCCCCCCTCGATGGCGCGGCGCGTGACCTTCTCGCCGTGCTCGACCTCGCGACCGAGGCCCTGGAGGATGCGCGCGAAGGCGCTCGGGCCTTCGCCCTCGTGGACCGGACCGGCGCGGCTCCCGGCTCCGTCCTTGTTCGTGCCGCCGTCGTTCGCCGTCGCCGCGGCCTTTGCCGCCGCCGCCATGCCTCGATCCTCGCTACCGATCCTCATGGATCGACGGTCGGCCGCGCCGCCGAGGAGTTGCGGAAATTCTACTCGCCGATCCGGTCGCGCTTCAGCGCCTTCGTGACTTCCTCGATGGCCCTGGCGTGGAGCCGGCTCGCCCACGACTTGGAGAGCCCGAGCTCGCGTGCGGTCTCCTCGAACGGCACGTCCTCGAAGTAGTGGCGCTCGAGGAGGCGCCGCTCCGCCTCGGGACGCGCGGCGATCGCGGCGCGGATGCGCGCGAGGAGCTCGGCGTGCGCGACCTGCTGCTCGGGGCTCGCCTTCGTGTCCTCGGCGCGGTCCACGGCCTCTCCCGATTTCATCGAGAGGAAACCGATGGCCATGGCCATCGCGGCGCTGCCGAGCTGCTCGCTGATCTTCGCGTCGGCCTCGGCCTCGCTCGTCACCGGCGCGGATGCTTGCTCCTCGGCGGCGTTCTCGTGCACGCGGTCCGCGGCCTGCAGCATGCGGAGCTTGCGATACACACGACGCGGAAGGTTACCGCTCTGGCGCACGCCGTCGATCATGGCGCCGCGGATGCGGAGGTTCGCCCAGCGGCGGAACGGAACGGCGCGATCGGGATCGAAGCTACGCGCAGCAGCGAGCAGCGCTTCGCGACCTTGCGACGCGAGGTCATCCACTTGCACGTACGGGCCGAACTGACGGCGCAGCTGTCGCGCCAGCATGTCGACGAGCTCGAGACCTTCTTGCACGCGTGCGATCACCTCCGGCGAATCCACCGGTGGTGTTGCACGTGCAGGAGGTGCGGGAGGCGCGGGAAGGTCGACCATGGTCTGCGGGGTTGCCCCTTGTGGAAAATCCCAGGGACCGCATCGTGAAGTCAAGGGAGGTCGAAGTCGACACATGATCCATTCGGAAGAACATTCCTTCCGCGAAGGTGAGCCGCCGAAAGTGCGCGTCGTGACTTCCGGTCCTGAATAGCGGTGCTAGGGTGCGCGGCCGTTCGACCGATGACCAAAGGGAAGACGCCGAGTGACGACGAGGGGCTGATGCGCGCGAGCGAGAGCGTTCGGCTCGCCGCCAGCGATCGTGCCACATCCCCGGATCCGCGCACGCACGCCGCGTGGCGCACCTGGCTCGCCGCGCTCGCGAAGGACGCGGCAGCCGCCACGGCCGCCGCGCTCGCATACGAATCGCTCGGCACCGAGGGCCGCGATGCGTGGCTCGACGCGCTGGACGTCGACGCGCCCAACGTCGACGTCCCGAAGATCGCGCTGTATGCGCCGCTCCTCGGCGTGGAGCAGGACGACGCGCGTCGCGAGCGCATCGCCGCTCAGGTGACCGGCGCTGCGAAGCGCAGCACGCCGCCGCGCGCGCTGCTCGGCTCGAAGAACGGCGACCGCGTGTGTCTCATCGTGTCGCCGCTCTATCTCGATTTCGTCGAGCTCCTCTTCTGTCGGTACGACCAGGACCAGGGCATCCGCGAAGCTCGCCACGAGTGGCTGGTGCACAAGAACGAGGTCCTCACGTGCGCGCGCGATCTCGGCGTCACGATGATCGACGTCCCGCTCCCGCAGGTGGTCGAGGAGATCGCGCATGCCGTCGTCGCCGATCGCCGCGCAGGCCGCGACGCGCCCGACGCGCTGATGGTCTACATCGATCTGTTCGCCCCCGACCTCCCGCCGAGCAGCGACGTCAGCAATGAGTGACGCGCCGGGCGATCGCCGCTGCGGAACCTGCGCTCGCTTCGTGCGGGTCATCGAGAAGATCGACGAGAACGGCGAGGTGAAGCGCCACGGCGAGTGCCTGCTCGGTGTGTGGCCGGCGCCGCTCTACGCGACGAGCACGTGCTCGCAGTACGTGCTCCGCGGTACCTTCACGGCGAAGCCGCAAGCGCCGTCGCGTGGCGGCCGCACGTTCGGCGGGCGCGCGCTCTCCAGGTCCGCGTCCGCATCCGCATCCGCATCCACGTCGCTGCCGGTGTACGGTCAGGAACGTGGGAAGCTCGAATTCACGCTGCCGGAGGAGCTGCTCGACATGAACGCAGACGAGTTCAGGGAAGTGCTGCGCGACGTGATCCGCGAGGAGCTCGGCGTCGGGCACGCGCCGATCGGGAACCGCTGGGAGGGCGGCGAGGTGATCCTCAAGCCGGGCAAAGAAGGAACGGCCGAGAAGCGCATTCCCATCGAAGCGCTCTTCTCGAAGGTCGTGATGATCCGCGACAAGCTTCGCGTCCTCGAGCAGAAGATCAACTCCAACGGCAAGCTCACCGCCGAGGAGAAGGTCGCGATGCAGAGCTACATCACCGGCTGCTACGGCTCACTGACTACGTTCAACGTCCTCTTCGCGAACAAGAGCGACAATTTCGTCGGCCAGAAGGGCGACGACTAGACTGTCGTTCATGACCGTGCGGCGAGCCCTGACTGTCGCGACCATCGCCGCGATGCTCGCGGCATCGGTCGCGGGTTGCGGCCCGAAGACGGTCGAGCCGCCGGTCGGCGTCTCGGACAAACCGGGCGCGTCGTTCCCCGATCGGCCGGTGACGTACGCGTTCGACACGCTCGACGAGCGGCCGGTGTCGTCGGCCGCGCATCGTGGCAAGCCCACCATCCTGGCGTTCATCACGACAGGCGACATCGTGGGGCAGGCGCAGATCGATTACCTCGTGGCGATGGCGAAGAACGACGGCGCCAAGGTGAACTACGCGCTGCTCGCGCTCCACCCCCGCAAGGAGATCATGCTCGTCGAGGCGTACACCTCGGCGCTCAAGGTGGAGTTCCCCGTCGCGCTCGCCGATCCGTCGGTGATGACGCCGCAGGGGCCCTTCGGCGAATTCTCGGCGGTGCCGACGATCATCATCCTCGATCGCGAAGGCCGCATCGTGTGGAAGCACACCGGCCTCGCGAAAGCCGACGAGCTCCGCGGCCACATGCATCGCCTGTAAGGCGACGGCAGATTCTCCGAGACCTCCGCCGGGGCTTACTTCGTGGGCGCGACGAGCGGCGCGGACGTCGAGGAGCCGGCGCCCCAGAAGCTCAGGCCCGACGGCTTGTTCGGCATCGCGATCACGCTCGTCGCCAGCTGCGACGTGCCGAAGGTGACCTCGAAGAGCTCGCCCGAGTCGTCGAAGCCATAGAGCTTGCCGCCCCAGAACGAGAGACCGAAG
>JAXDMI010001172.1:0-3759 GCA_034666145.1 Myxococcales bacterium
CGCGTTCGACGCCGTTCCAGACGGTGCATCGCGGCGGCAAGCTGTTCTGGTACACGACCGCGTCGACCCGGAAGGTCGGCCTGCGCATCGTCGGCGGGCTCCAGCACCTCTGGATGTTCGCCATCGATCCGTCGAAGGTCGTCGCGGGCACGGACGGCAGCTATCCCGGCTTCTATCTGCCGTTCCAGGACCTCACGACCTCGAACCACATCGGACAATGGACGGAGAAGATCGTCGGCTCGAGCGCGCCGCCGCCGCCGCCTCCCCCGCCGCCGCCGCCTCCCCCGCCGCCGCCGCCCGTGCCGCGCTGAATGGCGTCAGCCCGGGTGCTGTTGATGCCATGTCCGCGCCACCGTCTGGAGGAGCGGGATGCGCGTCAGCGGATTCGGATGGGTCTTGAGCACCGCGAGCGGATTGAGCAGGCTGAGCGGCCCGCCCTGCCCTGCTGCGCGCTCGAGACGCGCGAAGTAGTCGAGGAGCGAGAGACCGCCGGCCTCCGACCACGAGTACTGCGGACGACGCGCGCGGCCGGCATCGAGCAGGTTGTAACAACCGGCCGAGTCGGCAGCCGCCTCCGCGAACTGATTGAAGAAGGGCACCGCCGTCGCGAGGCGGCCGAGCTTCGCGGGATCGGGTCCTGATCCTCCGCCGCCCTGACCCTTCGCGCATCCGGTGTGTCCGAGATAATGGTGCGCGAGCTCGTGACCGAACGTGAACGCCAGGATCTCGTCGAAGATCTCGTGCGCGCGTGACCACCGCCGCAGATCGCCCCCGAGATTTGCCGGGATGATGCCCGCGGGCAGACCGGCGCGAGCCTTGTCGCTCGAGACGATCTGCGGGAGCACGGCATTGCAGTAGGCCTCGTAGGTCTGCGTGCCGAAGAGCTCGTCGGTGGCCTTGGTCTGCGCCATCGCGTCGACCGCTTCGAGGATGCCCGACGTCGCGGCGAGGAACGGCGCACCCTGATCGTCGCAACCGGCGTACGCGTTGACCTCGTTGGTCGGGTCGAAGACGAGCGGGATGCCGCGGACCAGCGTCTGGTTCTGCTGGTTCAACGAAGCGAGCAGCTCGTTGAGCACGCTTCGCAGCTCCGCTTGCCACGCCTGCACGCCGACGAGCGGCGCGAGAAGCGGACGCTGCGCCGCCGGCTGCGGCTGCAGCGGCTGCGGTTGCTGCGGAGGACCGGGATACGGCTGCTGCGGCTGACCGTACGGCGCCGGCTGTCCGTAGGGTGCCGGTTGTCCGTAGGGTGCCGGCTGCCCGTAATACGGCTGCGGCTGCGGAGGCGGCGCGGACGTCGACGCAGGACACCCGAGGAGCACCACCGGAGCGACGATCCCCACCAGGAAAGAAACGAGCTTTCTCACGCCCGGAACGTTACCAGAAACCTCTCGTCGCCCTCACGTGGAGGACGCCGCCGGGGCGGACTCTGCCTTGGGGCGCAAGCCGCGAATCGCGCCGAGCAAGCTCCGCGCGTCCTGGTACCGATCTTCCGGCTTCTTCGCGAGCGCGCGCTCGATGATGGCGCGCCAGCCGGCCGGCACGTCGACCGCCGTCTCCATCGGAGCCGGTGCTGCGCTCGGCAAGCGGCGCGACGCGGGATGGACGCCGGAGTCGGCGCTCGCAGCGCGCACGCGCGGATCGTCTTCGGGATCGAGCGGCAGCCGCAGGCCGACGCTCGTGGGTGGATGCTTTCCGGCGGTCCACATGTCACTCGGCGTGGGCGGCGGAGGCTCGCCGACGAGGCACTCGTAGAGCACCGCGCCGATGGCGTAGACGTCGCTGCGCGCATCGACCTCGCCGCCGCTCTCCTGCTCGGGCGACATGTATCCCGGCGTACCGAGGGGCGCGCCCATGTTGGTGATGCGCATCTCTTCCCACTCGACGCGCGCGATGCCGAAGTCGAGGATCTTCGCCCGCACCTCGCCCTCTTCGTCGCGCGTGAGGTAGATGTTGGCGGGCTTGAGATCGCGATGCACCACGCCCGCCGCGTGGATGGCGACGACGGCCTCCGCGACGTTCATCGCGATCGGGAAGAGCTCCTCGGAACCGATACGCACCATGTACTTGAGGCGCGCCGCGAGCGGCTCGCCCTCGAGCAGCTCCATGACGAGATACGAGGTGCCGTCGGGGAGGTGACCGTGATCGATGACCTCCACGACGTTGGGATGCCACGACAGACCGAGCGCCTCGGCTTCGCGACGCAGCCGATCGGAGGCGACGGCATCGTGGGCGGTGGCCGCGCGCAGTAGCTTGATGGCGACGGGCAGTCCGTCGGTGATGCGCGTCGCCTGGTAGATGACGCCACTCGCGCCCGAGCCCATGCGCGTGCCGATGCGGTACTGACCGGCGACGACGTTGCCCTCGAGATCGCCGGCACCGGCGCTGCTCTCGTTGTCGCGGATGGCGAGGCTGCGCTCGAGCGCATGAACGCGCATCGCCTGCGCCGCCGTCTCCATGCGACGCATGCGTCCGCGCGTGAGGCCGAGCCCGATCCCGCCGAGGACCAGCGGAGAAGCGAGCGCCACGACCGCGAAGAGCAGCGACGGATGCATGGCGAGCGCTGCTCCGCCGACGACGACGCCGGCGGCTGCGCCGATGCCCACGCCCTGCACGGCCGTCGGCAAAGGCCACCTCACCTCGAACTCTTGCGTCTCCTCGTTCGACGCGAGCGTGGTCACGGTGCCCTCGCCGAAGCCAAAGAGCATCGGCACGACGGCGAGCTCGATGGCGCGCGCCTTCGCGAGGAGACCGTCCTTCTCGAGCGCGGGGTCGTGACCGATGCGCACCTTGCCGCGCCAGTAGCCGGCCTTCGCCTCGGAGGTCTCCCAGCGCGTCGTGCGTCCGTGCTCGCTGTCCGAAGAGTCGATGCGCGCGAACGCTTCCTCGGGTGCGCGCGTGCCGCGAAGGAGCCGCGCCCACGTGCCGAGGTTGTCAGGCGCGATCAGGTAAGGCCCGACCTCGGGCAGCGCGTCGGGCAGCTGCTCGAGGAACGCCTGCAGTGCGCGATGGAGCGCGCCGAGCGGAAGGAGCCGTGTCTCGTCGTCGAGATCGGCGCGCGCGAGACGAAGCGCAGCGAGCCACGCGAGCGCCGCGGGCTTTCCTTTCTTCGCTTCGAGGCAGAGCAAGAGCGCCTTGATCTTGGACGCGCTCGTCTGCCCCGTCGGGAACGTGTGACGGACCTTCAAGGGAGCCCTCCAAGGGTACGCCGCGTCGCTGCCGTCGAACAGGGAGGTTCATGCGCGATCCAGGTGGGTTTGCGCCGTTTGCTCCATCCGCACCGATCCGGCGCGTTTCGACGCCCGTAGGGGTGGAGGGGAACGGAGGGAGAATGGAAGACGGCGTTGGTGTGCGGGTCGGGCTTGCGGCCCTTGCGTTCGTCGCTTGTGTCGCGGGCAGCATCGCGTGCAGTGGCTCGAGCGCGGACGGTCAGGACGGTGCCGACAGTGGTGCCTCCTCCACTGTGCCGACGGGCCCGGCTGCGCCGTTTCCAGCGCCCTCGCCGCTTCCCGACGGCTTCAACCTCGACGGCGGCCCGGCCTTCGACGGCGATCCTGCCACCTTCGATTCGGGTATCCCGAGCGCGCCGCCCGACGACCCGCCGGTCGACCCGAACGTTCGCACGATGTGGGCGGTCGACGGTGCGAACCAGCTCGTCCGCTTCACCGCCGACGCCCCCGGCACCGTGACCGCGCGGGCCCTCACCGGTCTCGCGGCCGGCGAGCGCGTGATGGGCATCGACTTCCGACCCGCGGACGG
>JAXDMI010001173.1:0-8845 GCA_034666145.1 Myxococcales bacterium
GAGCGCGACCTCTCCGCCGCGGGTGCATGCCTCGCACGCGTTGAGGAGCAGGTTGACCAGGACTTGCTCGAACATGCGCGGGTCGCAGGCGACGACGTCGAGCTCGGCGTCGAAGTCCGACGTCAGCGTGACGCCTGCTTTCGCGAACCGATGCTCGACGAGCCCGAGCGCAGCACGTGCGAGGGCCTCCGGGCGGGACTCCTCGAGCCTCGGGGTATGGCCGCGCGCAAGAGCGAGAAAGCCGCGAATCACGATGTGGATGCGATCGGCCTGGGCGACGATCACCTCCGCGGCCTTGCGCGTTCGTTCGTCGGTAGCGGTGCCCGCGACGACCTGCTCCGCGCGCGCGACGATCACGCCGAGCGGCGTCGCCACCTCGTGTGCGATGCCGGTGGCGAAGGCGCCCATGGTCGCGAGCTTGTCGGCGTTCACGAGACGATCGTCGCGCTTCTTCTCGAGCGCAGCGATGGCCAGCGCATGCGAGAGCTCGAGCTCCTTCGCCTGCCTTCGCAGCGCGGCGCTGCCGAACGCGAGGACGAGCCCGCCCGCCACCGCCACCGCGACGAGCAGCCGCCACTCGGCGCGCGTCTCGCGGTCTCGTTCGACGCGCGCCGTCGTCACGACCGCCACCGTCCATGGCCCGAGCGCTCCGGCGTCGATGCGCGCGATGCCGGCGATCGCCATGCGGGCGGGCAGCCCGAGGTCGGCGGCCTCGCCGCGCGATAGACGGACGGAGCGTGCATCCGAGCTCGCCGCCGCGTCGATCGTGCTCGCTACGACCGTCGATGCATCGGCCGCCGCCATCCACGGGTGGCCTCCGGGCGGACGAACGAGGACCCGCAGCGCGCCCGGATGCTCGAGCGCGCGGATCGACGAGAGCAGGCGGATCATCGACACCGACGCCGTCGCATGCAGCGGCTCGCGCCCGCGCAGCTCGAAGCGGAAGAGCCGCGGGTTCGGCGGCTCGTGCGTCGCTGCGTTCGCCGGCACGATCGCGACGTGGACCTCGCCGGCGGCGTCACGCTCGCCGACGTCGGGGAGCGTGCGCGCCGCGTCGAGCGCATCGCGCTCCACCACCGCGAGTCGCTCGGCGAGCGCGCGCGACAGAGCCTGCGCGAGCGTGGCTTGCTCCTCGCTGAACTCGCGCAGCGCGGCTTCCGCCTCGCGCCGCTCGTCCCAGTACGCGAGCGACGCCACGGCGGCGACGGCCACCAGCATCCAGAGGACGATGCCGAGCCGCGGTCCTCTCTGCCCGGCGCCGGCCTTCATCGTGCTCGCAACGTAGCAAAGGAGCGACCTCGACCCGTCGTCCCCGGCAGGAATTCAGAGAGGCATGCGCCGACTGGAAAACCTCCATCCGCACGTTGGAAAATTTCCAACCTCCGCCGCGTGCAGTACTGCGATCGCCCGCAAATACGCTTGGTCCAGGACGTGCTGAGGGCTCGCCGCCCATGTCCGTCCGACCAAGAGCCGCCGCGGTCGTGCTGGCGTGCGCTCTGGTCGTCGCGACGCGCAGCGCGAGCGCGGAGCCCTCCGCCGCGAGCGACCCGGCGCCGCGGAGCATGTCTCTCGACGAGGCGATCTCCTACGCCCGCGCGCATCAGCCCGAGCTTCGTGCCGCCATCGCGCGCGTCGCCGCCGAGCAGCAAGCAGCGGAGATCCCGCGCGCGGAGTGGCTCCCGAGCGTCGGTGCAACGGCGCAGCTCTTCGGCGCCACCGCCAACAACACTACCGGGACGTACGTAGCGACGGGCGGCGGCATGGACATCCCGCGCATCGGCGGCACGCGCTCGGTATCGAGCGGCACGTGGCAGCCTTACGCGTCGACCCTCGCCGGCGTCGGGCTCAACCAGGAGGTCTTCGACTTCGGACGCATCGCTGCGCGCACCGCCGCCGCCGATGCGCGCGTCGACGTCGAGCGGCAGCGCTCGAAGGGCGTGCTCCTCGACGTCACGTTCGCGGTCCAGGAAGCCTACTTCGCGGTGCTCGCGTCGAAGGCGGTGCTCCGCGCGTCGGACGACGCGTACGAGCGCGCACGCGTGCATCGCGATCTCGCGAAGGCCGGCGTCGACGCGGGTCTCCGCTCACCGATCGAAGCGACGCGCGCCGAGGCCGATCTCACGCGCTTCGACATCGGACGCATCCGTGCGCGCGGCGGGCTCGCCGCGGCGCGCGCCGTGCTCGCCGCGACGGTCGGAGCCCCCGACGCCGCGCTCGATGCGGGTCCCGCGCCGCAGAGCCCCGCCGACGTTCCCGCGCTCGAGCGCGCCATCCAGCAAGCGTCGGCGAGGGATCCACGCATCCTCGAAGCCATCGCTCGTCTTCGTGCCGAAGAGCAGCGATCGCGCGCCATCGGCGCAGAGCTGAGGCCGCAGCTACGACTCTCGGGAACGCTCACCGGTCGCGCGGGCGGCGCGCCGCCGTCGGGCAACGGCGAATCGGCGAACGCGAACGGCTGGCTCCCCGACGTCGCGAACTGGGACGTCGGCCTCGTCTTCTCGTGGCCGCTCTTCGACGGCGTCATCAGCGCGCGCAAGGACGCGTCGCGATCGCTCGAAGAGGTGCGCCGCGAAGAGCTCTCGGTGGTCCGCGCGCAGCAGGTCGGCGTCATCCGCCAGGCCTACGTCGCCGTCGATGTCGCGCGCACGGCGCTGCCGGGATTCCAGCGCGCCGTCGAGGCAGCCCGGGCGAACTACGCGCAGGCCGATGCGCGCTTCCGTTCCGGGCTCGGCACGAGCGTCGAGCTCGCCGACGCCGAGTCGCTTCGTACCGACGCCGAGATCCAGGCGGCGCTCGGTGAGTTCCAGCTCGCTCGTGCGCGCTCGCAGTTCGGCCGCGCCATCTCCGAAGGAATGTAAGTCATGGCCACGTCTCACCCGGGCGCGCATCCCCCGCCTCCGCCACCTGCGCCGTCCACGCCGCCACGACCGTGGATCCCCATGGGCATCGGCGCCGCCGTGCTGCTGCTCCTCGCGGTCGGCGCGTTCATGGTGTTCCGTGCCGACGCGAAGACCAACAAGGTCGCGCTGACCGACGAGCCTCGGCCCGTGAGCGTCATCGAGGCTCGCGGCACGACGTACCGCGCGTCCCGCACCTATGTCGGAACGCTGGAGCCGTGGGTCGCGGCGAACGTCGGGCCGCAGCTCGTGAGCGCGTATGTCGACACCGTGCTGGTGCGACCCGGCGCGATCGTGAGGAAGGGCGACGTCATCGCCACGCTCGATTGCAAGACCGCGAGCGCGACGAGCCAGGCCGTTGCCATGCAGGCGCGCGCGCTCGAAGCCCGACAAAAGGCGGTCGCCAACGAGTCGGCGCGCGTGCAGGGCCTGCTCGACGGTGGGTTCGTTTCCCCGAACGAGGCGGAGCAGAAGGCAGCGCAGAGCGCGAGCGAGCAGGCGCAGCTCCTCGCCACGCAAGCGAAGGTCCTCGGCACGTCGCTCGAGGTCAACGACTGCATCCTTCGCGCGCCGTTCGCGGGCGAGGTCGGGACGCGAACCGCGGATCCGGGCGCCTTCGTACGACCCGGCGTTTCGATCGTGTCGATCGTCGATCGCTCCACCATCCGCGTCACCGGCGATGCACCGGAGGTCGACTTCGGCGTCATCACCCCCGGCACCAAGGTCACCGTGCACGTCATCTCGACGGACAAGGACCTCGTCGCCACGATCGCGCGTCGCGCGCCCACCGCCGACCCGACGACGCGCACCGTGCACTTCGAGCTCGACGTCCCGGATCCGGAGAGGACCATCCCCGTCGGTACGACCGCGGAGATCCGCATCGAGGTCGGAACGCCCGCCCCCGCGACGCTCATTCCCCTCGCCGCCGCGTCGGTGCGCGGCTCGAAGGTGTCGGTCTTCGTGATCGAGGGAGACGTCGCTCACCTCCGCGTCGTCCCCTTGAAGGGCGAGATCGGCGGCAAGCTGTATCTCGACCCGCAGCTCCCGCCGGGCGCGCGCATCGTCACGGAAGGACGCGCGCTCCTCAGCGAAGGCGATCGCGTCGCCGCCACGCTCGAGCCATCGACGACGACGACGACGACCACGACCACGACGACCGCGGCGGGTGCGCCGTGACCAAGCTCTCGCTCCGTAACCCCATCGCGATCCTCATGCTCTCGCTGGCGCTCGTCGTCTTCGCGGCGGTCGTCACGCCGCGCATGGCGGTCGACACGTTCCCCGAGCTGACGCCGCCGGTGCTCGTGGTCGGCACGCTCGCGCCCGGCCTCGGGCCGAAGGACGTCGAGAAGACGCTCACGTGGCGCATCGAGAAGTACGTCAGCGCGACGCCCGGCGTCGATCACGTGGAGAGCGTCTCCCGCAACAACCTGTCGATCGTCTACGTCTGGCTCAAGTGGGGCACCGACCTCAACGCCGCGCAGACGCTCGTGCAGCAGCAGACCGCGTTCGCGATGAGCGCCGTTCCCAAGTCGCTCGGTGTGCTTCCGCCGTTCGTCCTCCAGTACGATCCGTCGAACGCGCCCGTCGTCCAGGTCGCAGTATGGGGCGGCGGGCTCACCGGTCCGCAGCTCTACGACTACGCGCTGAACAGCATCGAGCCCACGCTCGAGGGCATTCCCGGCGTCGCCAGCGCATCGCTCAACGGCGGCCGCCAGCGCCAGATCAACATCGTCGTCGATCCCACCGCCGCGCAGGCGCGCGGCATCACCTCGACGGACATCTCGCTCGCGGTGGCGCAGTCGAACGCGCTCCTGCCGTCGGGCGTGTTCCTCTCGCCCAAGTTCGACTCCAACGTCTACACGAACGCCGTTCCGGAGAAGGTCAGCACCATCGGCAACGCCATCGTGAAGATGCACAACGGCAAGCCCGTGCTCATCCGCGACGTCGCGCGTCTCGAAGACGGCGGAAGCCCCGAGACGCAGAACGTGAGCGTCAACGGAGAGAACGCCGTCTACCTGAACGTCCTGCGCGTGCCGGGCGGCAACACGCTCCAGATCGTCGACTCGGTGAAGGACATCGTCGCCAACCTGAAGGGCCTTCCCGCCGGCCTCCAGGTGAAGCCGATCTTCGATCAGTCGACGTTCGTACGCACGACGTACAAGGGCCTTCGCCAGGAGGTCCTCCAGGCGCTCGTGCTCATCGCGCTCGTGATCCTGCTCTTCCTCCAGAGCGTGCGCGGCACGCTCATCGTGTCGGTGGCGATCCCCCTCTCGTTCGCCATCACGCTCATCGCGCTCTACGCCAACGGTCAGACGCTGAACGCGTTCACGCTCGGCGGACTGACCTTGGCGATGGGGCGGCTCGTCGACGATGCCGTCGTCGTGCTCGAGTCGATCCACCGCCACCAGCGCATGGGCTTGAGCAACACGCAGGCCGCGCTCCAGGGCACGAATGCCGTGGTGCTGCCGGTCCTCGCGTCCACGCTGACCACCATGGCCGTGCTCCTGCCGGTGCTCCTCCTCGCGGGCCTCGCGAAGAAGCTCTTCGCGCCGCTCGCGCTCACGGTCGCCGTCGCGATGACCGCTTCGTACTTCGTCAGCATCTGCGTCACGCCCGTGGCGTGTCGCTTCTTCCTCGGTCACAGCGAGCACGGTCGCTTCGGCAAGCGCATCGAGTCGATCATCGACGGCATCGCCGAGCGCTACTCGCTCGCCCTGCGCGCGGCGCTCGCGTATCGCTTCGCGATCATCGGCGCTTGCCTCGTCTTGACCATCGGCGCGGCGTGGGCGTCGGTGCGTCTCCCGAGCACGTTCTTCCCCGAGATCGACGAGTCGATGGAGCGCGTCTACGTGCGCCTCGCGCCCGGCGTCTCACTCGAGGAGTCCGCGAAGCGCATCCAGGCGATGGGCAAGACCCTGGCCGACGAGCTGCCGAAAGGCAACGTCGAGGTGGTGCTCACCAACGTCGGCTCGCCCAACAACGCGCGCAGCGCCATGACCAGTCCGAACAGCGGACCGCACATGGGCTTCATCCGCCTCGCCCTCGTGGACGCCGAGAAGCGGAAGCTCTCCCAGCGAGAGATCGCCGACAAATCCCGGGAGATCTTGAATCGGCGATTCCCAGGCGTCGAGTTCCTGCAGTGGCCGGGCGGCCTCGTCGCGAGCGTCTTCGCGAACGGCTATATCGCGCCGCTCGTCGTCGAGGTCCGCGGCGACAACCTCGCCGAGCTCATGGAGCACGCGCGCGCCGTCGCCGAGGTGGCCCGCTCCACGCCCGGCGTACGCGACGTCGAGGTCTCGCTGCAGAACGACTACCCCGAGGTGCGCGTCGACACCGCACGCGAGCAGGCCGGGCTCGTCGGCGTCACCGCGCGCATGGCCGCGCAGACCACGCTGGAGGCGACGCTCGGCAACATCAACACGCCGAGCGTGTGGATCGATCCCGCCAACGGTCAGTCGTATTACGTCGTCACCTACTACGACGGCTCCAAGGTCGCCGACCCGAGCGCGCTCGCGCAGATCCCGGTGCGCCTCGACGACAACGGCAAGTCGGTGCCGCTCGGCGCCTATGGCACGGTGCGGCGCTCCGTCGGGCCGATCGCCGTCGAACGCAATCAGCTCCAGCGCGCCGCACACGTCTACGCGCAGACCGAAGGCCGCGACATCGGCAGCGCGGCGGAGGATCTCGAGAAGCGCCTCCGGAGCAGCCCCAAGACGCGGAACATCCCGTTCGACTTCGTCGGTCAGGTCCAGCTCATGAGGACGACCTTCTCCGGCCTCGGCCTGGCCATCGGCCTCGCTATCATGGTGGTGTTCATGATCATGGCCGCGCAGTTCAAGTCCCTCCGCCTGCCGTTCGTGATGCTCTTCACGATCCCGGTCTCGCTCGTGGGGATCGTGGCTGCGCTGATGGCGGCAGGACAGGGCTTCTCGATCACGGCGCTCATGGGGATCCTGATGGTGGTCGGCATCGCCGTCTCCAACGGCATCCTCCTCGTCGACGATGCCAACCGTCGCTTCGTGGACGGCGCCGGCAAGCTCGACGCGGTGGTCGCCGCAGCGCGGTCACGCTTCGTGCCCATCGCGATGACCAGCCTCGCCACCGTGATCGGCCTGCTGCCCACGGCGATCGGCCTCGAGAAGGGCACCGAGGCGAATCAGCCGCTGGCCCTCGCCGTCGTCGGCGGGCTCACGTCGTCGACCATCCTCTCGCTGTTCCTCGTCCCCGTCATGTTCACCTTCTTCGCGAAGCGCTCGGTCACGAACGACGAGCTCGACGCTCCCGCGAGCCAAGACCCGGCGAGCCCCGCGCACGGCGCGCAGCAGGCGCACGCATGATCGCGCACGTGCTCGTCGCCCTCGACGCCTCGCCCCGAGCACCTCACGTGCTCGCGACGTCGGCGGAGATCGCCACGCGCTTCGGCGCGAAGCTCACGCTGTTTCGCGCGCTCTCGATCCCGCCCGACTTCCCGCCCGCGGCGCATGTCGGTCCTTGCGATCCACTTCCTGCGTTCTTGATGAAGGAAGCGGAGGACGCGCTCCACGTGCTCGTGGCAACGCTCCCGGAGGGCGTCGTCGCGGGCGTTCCCATCGTTCGCGTCGGGCAGTCGTGGCGCTCCATCCTGCAGATCGCGGATGAGCTGGACGTCGACCTCATCGTCGTCGGTAGCCACGGCTATTACGGGCTCGATCGGGTCCTCGGCACCACCGCAGGCAAGGTCGCGAACCTCGCTCACCGCAACGTGCTCGTGGTCCACGACCGCACGGCGTCCAAGTCCTGAGCCGACGCTTTCGCAGGTCGCCGCATCTGATACCTTCGGGATCGGGCGGGACAACCATGAGCGATCTCCAGAGCGTCGGCGCAGCCGACACCCCGATGCGAACGAGCGGCGACACGACGCCCCCGCTCGTGGCGAAGATGAACCGCATCGCCGATCAGCTCGCGCATGACACGCGCCTCGTGCACGAGACGGTCTCGCGCCCGCATCCGCTGCTCGTCGCCGTGACGCGCGACGATCTCATGGTGATCCTCGCGCCCGCCGCCGTCTGGGATCGCGGTCGCGAGCTGCTCAAGCCCTTCGCCGCGCGCTTCGCCGACTCGACCGCCATGCTCATCCTGATGGGCTACCCGAGCGACGTCGATCTCCAACAGGCCATGAATCGCGGCCTCGCGAGCATCGTCGCGGAGGACGCGTCGCTCGACGAGATGTTCCTCGCCGGCATCCGCGCGTTCGAGCTGCTCGAGGCCAAGGGCCGCGCGGAGAGCCGCGGCAAGTGGCTGCGCCGCTATCGCTACGAGCTCGGCGAGCTGATCAACATCGCGCGCGCGATGACCACCGAGCGCGACGTCAACAAGCTCCTCGCGATCATCCTCGAGAAGAGCCGCTTCGTCACCGGCGCCGACGCCGGCAGCATCTACGTCGTCGAGGACGAGGCCAGCGCCGCCAACGCCACGGGCGAAGAGACCGAGAGCGGGCCTCCCAGCCTCGGTCGCGGCCCCATGCTCCGCTTCAAGCTCTCGCAGAACGAGTCGGTCAATTACGACTCGCGCGAGTTCGTCATGCCGATCTCCACGCGCTCCATCGCCGGCAGCGCCGCGCTCGGCAAGAAGGCGATCAACATCCCGGACGCCTACGACATCCCGGCCGGCGCGCAATACGGCTTCGATCGGCGCTTCGACGAGAAGATCGGCTACCGCACCAAGTCGATGCTCACGGTGCCGCTCATCTCGCCGCAGCGCGACGAGGTGATCGGCGTCATCCAGCTGATCAACAAGAAGAAGGACCCCGAGAAGAAGCTCTTCACGAAGGAAGACGTCGAGGAACAAGTCGTTCCCTTCGACGAGCGCTCCGAGGAGCTGCTCGGCATGGTGGCCGCGCAAGCAGGCGCATCGCTCGAGAACGCGATGCTCTACGACGAGATCCGGAAGCTGTTCGAGGGCTTCGTGAA
>JAXDMI010001174.1:0-10266 GCA_034666145.1 Myxococcales bacterium
CTGTCCGCGGTGCCCGCGCTCTTTGCCGCTCGCACCGCCGCCGGCGCCGGCACGCGGAACGGACCGCACGTGATGACGTCGCCGGACACGCTGCCCTCGACGAGGTTCATGCGCGGCGTACCGAGGAACGTGGCGACGAAGCTCGTCGCGGGTCGCTCGTAGATCTCGCGCGGCTTGCCGATCTGGAGGACTTTGCCCTTCTGCATGACGCAGATGCGATCCGCGAGCGTCATGGCTTCGACTTGATCATGCGTGACGTAGATGGCCGTGACGCCAAGCTCACGCACCAGCGAGCCGATCTCGATGCGGAGGTCCTGACGCAACGCCGCGTCGAGGTTGGACAGCGGCTCGTCGAAGAGAAAGACGCGCGGCCGTCGCACGATGGCTCGGCCCATCGCCACGCGCTGCCGCTCACCGCCCGACAGCTCCGAGGGCAAGCGATCCATGAGGGGACCGAGCTTCAGCAGATCAGCGGCGTCATCGGCGCGCTTCTTCCGATCGGCGGGCGCCGCTTTCCGCATCTTCAGCGGGAACTCGATGTTCTCGCGCACCGTCATCTGCGGGTAGAGCGCATAGCCCTGGAAGACCATCGCCACGTCGCGGTCTTGCGGAGGCACGCCCTTCATCGATTTGCCGCCGATGCGCACGTCGCCTCCGTCGGCGTCCTCGAGACCGGCCACGATGCGCAACGTCGTCGACTTCCCGCAGCCCGACGGACCCACCACGACGAGGAGCTCGCCCTTGGTCACCGCGATCGAGACCTCCGCGAGCGCAGACGGAACCGTTTTTCCCGAGGGATCTACGGCAGGCCGACCGCTCTCGTCCTCGAAGCGCTTGGTGACGCGATCGAGCTCGACCTCTTTCTCGACGGCGCTCTCGGCTTCGCTCTCCGTCACGGTCAGCCGTGCTTCGCGCGCAGGATCCCGGCGGCGCGAACCATGTTCTGGAGCTTCGCGTAGGCCTCGTCGACCGGGATGTCGGCGGCGTTGCCCGGCGCGAACCCGCAGTCCGGCGCGAGCGTGATGCGGCTCTTGTCGACGCTCTCCATCGCGTGCTCGACGCGCGCCACGATGGTCTCCGGAGAGTCGATGATCTCGCCCCGACAGTCGACGCACCCGAGGCCGATGTTCACCGACTCGGGCAGCTCGCGAAGACAGCGTGTGTCACCCGCCGCGGGGATGGTGAACTCCATCATGAGCTGATCGACGTCCAGGGCCTTCAGCGCCGGCATGATCGCGTCGTAGGAGCCCTCGCCGACCCAGCCGCGGCGGCCTTTGTTGCGGCGACAGAGATGCACGGCGCGGCGGGTGCCCTTCACGCCCTCGAAGACGCGATTGATGAGCCCGACGCAGTGCATCGCCTCGGCGTCGGCATCCTTGTACTTTGCACGGATCTCCTTGTCGACGAAGAGGCAGAGATGCGGATCGTCGATCTGCACCGTCTGCACACCGACGGCAGCAAGCGCCATGACCTGGGCGCGGAGGATCGGCACGATGGCGTCGGCGAAGGCTTCGCGTGTCGGGTAGACGGCCCGGGAAACGCCCTCTTCCCACATGCGCACGCTCAGCATGTACGGGCTGGGCAGCGCCACCTTGAGCGGACGCGTGGCGCGCTCGATGGCGAAGCGTGCGTGACTCGCGAGGACGTTCGGGTCGCCGGGCTTCACCTCGCCGGTGACCGTGTGCCAGTACTTGCCGTCGCGTCCCGACCCGGAGAGCTCGCGCTTGAACCCGGTGGCGACGTCGGTGATGACCGCGACGTACGAGAAGCGCCGCCATTCGCCGTCGGTGATGACGTCCACGCCCGCCGCTTCCTGGAGCGCGATCGCCGAAGGCACCGCCATGTCGAGGAGGCGCTGGCGCTCCTCGTCCGTGACCTTGCCCTCGTGGATCTCGTCGAAGAGCCGCTTCACCCACAGCGGCCGAGGGAGCGAGCCCACCACCGTCGTCGGGAAGAGCGACGGCACGACATGCGCGCGCAAAGGAGAAGCGGGCTCGCTCACGAGCCGCCCTCCCACCACGACTTCGCGTACTCGAGGTCCTGGAGCGTATCGAGCTCCATGTTCCCGCCGTGCGTGTCGACGCGGTTGAACGTCGAGCCCTTCTGGATCATCCGCTGGAACAGGTGGATGAGATACGCCTTGGGGAACGGGCGATCGCCGAGCGTCTCGCAGTGCGCCTTGGCGTCGTCGTAGGCCTCCATGAGCTCCTGCGCGCCGCTGGGAGAGAACTTCGCGACGCCGATGAACTCGCCCGAGGCCTCGGCCGACGGGATGGTGCGCGAGATGTCGACGACGACGTTCTTCTCCGCGCTCAGCTTCTCGGCATCGCTCTCGGGATGGTTGGTGCGGCGCACGTAGCGGCGACGCCAGTCGGTATCGCACGCGAGGACCTTGTCGTACGGCGCGGCGACGAGGTCCTTCACGACCGAGCCGCGATAGAGGATGTCGGTATACGAGGAGAGGAAGCCCTGCCCGAGGTGCTCCCGCGCGTACATCAGCGAGGCGAGGATGTTGTTGTTCTCCCAGTCGGTGTTCTCGACGTAGGTGAACTCGGGGTAGCGAGCGCGGAGGACGTCGGCCTTGTAGCCGCAGATGTAGATGACGTCCTTCTTGGTGAAGCCCGCGGCAGAGAGGGACTCGAGGATCCACTCGAGCATGGGCCGTCCCATCACGTGAACGAGCGTCTTCGGCATCTCGACGGTTTGATGCTCGAGCCTGCTGCCGCGACCGGCGCCGATGAGGATGGGACGCATGGTGCTCACACTTCTACCGGCCCTCGCCTCGTACCTCAACCCGCGCGGACGTCGGGTACTCTGGTATTTCTCGGATGTGCCCCTCGCGCCGGGAGACAAGTTCGGCCGATACACGATCGTGGGAACGCTCGGCATCGGCGGCATGGGGCAGGTCCTGCGTGCCGTGGACGGTGTCCTCGAGCGCACGGTGGCGCTGAAGTTGATCCGCGCCGACCTGGGCATGCATCCCAACGTCGCCGCGCGATTCTTTCGCGAGGCGCGGCTCGCCGCCCAGCTCTCGCACGCCAACACCGTGCAGATCTACGACGTCGGAGCGGTCGACGGCATCGCGTTCATGGCCATGGAGCTCATCGACGGCAAGCCGATGACGCAGCTCTGCGGTGACACCACCGTCGATGCGAAGCGGAAGCTGCGCTGGATGCTGGCGGCCGGGCGCGGGCTCGCCGCCGCCCACAAGAGCGGGATGGTCCATCGCGACGTGAAGCCCTCCAACATCATGGTCGTGCAAGGCGCGGTGCCCTCCGCCGACGTGGTGAAGGTCGTGGACTTCGGCCTCGCCAAGCGAACGCAGACGACGCCGGAGCTACGCGCCACGTTCAACACCGCGCTCGGCGTCGTCGTCGGCACGCCGGGTTACATGGCACCGGAGCAGCTCGACGGTGCCGACGCCAACGCACGGTCCGATCAGTTTTCGTGGGCCATCGTGGCGTACGAGCTCCTGACCGGCGCGAATCCAAGAGACTCCGATCCGCTGCTCGCCGCCCCCATCGTGCCCATCGAGCGCCGCGTGCAGGGCCTCTCCGCAGAGGCGAGCCACGTGCTGATGAAGGCGCTCGAGCTCGCGCCGTCGTCGCGCTTCGAAACGATGGACCTCCTCGTCGAGGCGCTCGATGCAGCGCTGAACGAGCTCGCGCCCGCTGCGCGCGTCCTCGTCACGGCTGCGGAGGACGAGCCCGTCGTGCCGTCGCTGCCCTTCCGCGTCGCCTCGCACCCGCTCGCGCCACGTCGTTTCGATCAGCGCATCGGGCCCGAGCATGCCGCGATGTTCGCGATCGACGCTCGGAGAAGCGGGGGCCGCGGCGACGGCGAACGTCACGAGGAGGCGCGGGCCCTCGAGGACCCGAAGGCATGGCGCTTCCGGCGGCACACGGACGCCTGCGCGATCGCGCCCATCCATGCCGCGGCGATCGGGCCCGACGGGACGACCGTCATCGCGCTCGGCGCCGCTGGCATCATGACCCACGAAAACGGCGTCTGGCGCGTGTTCGACTCTTCGCGCTGGCTCTCGCCGCTCTCGGTCCGATGCGTGGCGCTCATGGCCGACGGCAGCGCGATCGTCGGCGGCGAGAAGGCGCTCGCCGCGCGGATCCTTCCGAACGGCGACTCCGAACGGTGGACGGCCGGCCAGCCGCGCGACGACATCACCTTTCACGGCGTCGAGGTGACGCCCGAGGGCTGGATTACCTTCGTCGGCTCGGCGCGCGGCGAAGAAGGCGCATTCGGTTGGGTGCGCCCGTCCGGGCTGAAGATCGCGCCGTCACCTGCTGCGCTCGCCGCCGTCGTCACGCTTCGTGGCGACGGCAGCCAGCTCGCGTGCGGGCCGAACGGCGCGATCGTGCGGAGCTTTCACGGAGCGACGTCCTCGCGCCGCTACACCACGGCCGGCCTCGTCGCGGTCGCGGACACGGGCGACGAGATCCTCGTCGTGGGCGGCGGCGGGCATGCGTTCCGCGTGACGAGCGACCTCCAGCCTACGATGGAGACCGTCCAGACCACCGCATCGCTGACCGCCATCGCGATCACCGAGAACGGCATCGCCTGGGCCGGATCGTCACGGGGTCGGATCCTCCGTCGCAGCTCGCAGCGCTCCTGGGTGCGGGTGACGGGCGACTTCGGCGTCGAGCCGAACATCCTGGCGCTATGGGCATCCGATGATGCCGTGCGCGCCGTCGCGACCGACGGCTCGATCATCCACGTCTCGAGAGCGTAAGATCGCTGACGTGAGCCTCACGATCGGGTTCGTCACCGACCTGCACTTCGGGCCTGCCGCGTACCACGACGGCAAGCTCCGCAAGCTCACGCATCACGCCGCGGACCTCACGCGCGACGTCGTGCGCGTCATGAACGACGAGCTGCGCCCCGATCTCCTCGTCAACCTCGGTGACGACATCGAGGACGAGAGCCGCGAGGCCGATCTCGCGCGTTACACCGAGTGTCAGAACATCCTGCGCACCGCGAAGGCCGAGCTCGTCAACGTCGCGGGCAACCACGACATGATCCACCTGACGCGCGAGGACCTCTCGCGCATCTGGCATCGCGACACGTTGGGCCATCCCCCCGCCCCCGCGCCGCTCTTCTACGCGCTCGATCGCGGCGGCTTCCACATCGCGATCCTCCACACCATCGAGCGGAAGGACGTCGACGTCCGCATCCCGCACGCGCAGCTCGAGTGGTTGAAGGAGGATCTCGCGCGGACGACGCTGCCGGTGATCGTGCTCATGCATCACAGCGCGAGCGAGCAGGACCTCGACGACTCGTTCTGGTTCAAGGGTGTCCCGCAGCTCGCGCTCGTGAAGGAACGCGAGGAGCTCCGGCAAATCCTCGAGGAGAGCGGCAAGGTCCGCGTCGTGTTCAACGGGCACGTGCATCGCAACCACCTCGACGTCATCCGAGGCATCCCGTACGTGACGATCCAGAGCCTCATCGAGAACCTCGACGAGGACGCGCCGGGCCGGCCTGCCGCCGCGCATGCGCTGGCGACCATCACCGAGTCGCGCATCGTGGTGCGTGTCCACGGCAACGATCCGGCGCGTTATCAGTTCGATCGCTGAGCGCGCATCGAGGCCGTCGAGCGCTCAGGGCGCTCCGCACGCGAGCCATTCGGCGAGCTGGTAACGCTCCGACGACGGCGGGTCGTCCGGGCCCGGCGGCATCGTGACGTTGTCGGCGGCGGCGCGCGCGAAGATCCGGTCCTTGTGCGAGCGCACCGACTCGACGGTGCCGAAGTCGTAGCCCGACGGCGCGCCCTTGCGGTCGTCCGATGCCTGGCCGTGGCAGGTCTGGCAGTTCTGCGCGAGGTAGCGCTCGCCGAACGACGCGTACGTAAGCTTCGTTCCACCCTGCGGGCACGGATAGTCGTCGATCGACGTCTCCGCCTTGCACGCCGCCGCCGCCATCACCAGCATCGGCACGAGGAGCGCTGCGATAGAGAGTTGTAGTTTACACATGATCAGATCCCGAAGTTGACGCCGAGCCAGAGGGAGCCGCCCGCGTAGATCTTGGGGCCGCGCGGATCGGGGAACCACACGCCGGAGGTGTCGATGCCAACCACCATCTCGGTCTGGTTCTTCTTGAAGAGCGGGTAGTCGAGCCCGAGGCTCGAGCCGAAGCCGCCACGATGCCGGATGCCGTCCCCTACCCCGAACACGGTGCCGAACGGATCGTTGCGCACGCCGGGCGTCGGCTCCTCGTGCTGGTGGACGAACGCGAGCCGCACGTAGGGGCGCAGCTTCCAGATGCGGCCGTAGAGCGTGCCGCCCAGCGACAGGTACGTGATGACGCGATCGTCGACGGAGCCGTAGCCGAGCCGGCCGACGGTATCGATGGCGACGAGATCGCCGAAGCGATAGCCGACCTTCAACGCTTGGCCGAAGCTTCCGTCACCTCGCCACGACGAGCCGTAGACGCCCGGCCCGGATGCGAGCTGGACCTCGCCGGCGTGGGCGGGGCGTGCCGTGGCCAGGCATGTGGCCATGAGGAGGACGAAGGAGGCGCACGTGACGCCTGCGCGGAGGCGTCGTCTCGAAGGGCTCATGCTCGTTGGTGGAGCGAGCCGGCGCGGTTTATGAAGCGTCGTGGCCCATCGTGATCATTGGCGCCCGGCGAGCAGGCCGACGGCGGCCTTGCGCTTGGCCTCCGCGATGCGGCCGCCCACGTCTTTCGCCGCCGATCCCGCGAACCAGCGCAGCGGCTCCTTCTCGCCGCGCCGCAGCTCCACGAGTCCCTTCGGCGCGAGGACCACCACCTCCGTGAGCTCGTCCCACGGCACCGACGTCTCGTTGCCGTTGTCGTGGATGAGGAGGCCCTCGTCGCGGATCGTGAGGTACACGTTCTCGAAGAGCATCATCCCCAGCGTGCCGAACGCGGTGACGAGACCGCCGATCACCGCGATGCCGCCCGTGAGGCTCACGAGATGGCTCACGCTCTCGGGCAGCCGATGCATGAGATGCGCGCCGATCGCCGACGCTCCCGTCGTGACGAGCAGCACGCCCGATACGAGCAGCTTCGTCGTCGTGCCCGAGCGATCGACGCGAAAGAAATCGACGCCTGCCGTGGTCACGACTCGCTCTCGCTTCGTTCAACGCTGCGAGCGGGGACCGAAGCTCGGCGGAGGCGCCCAGTTGCCGCCGACGCCCGGCGTGTGACCGGGAGCGGCGGTTCGCTGCGCGCCCTCCCAGCCGCTCGGGGCCCACGCGCCGTTCGGCGCCATGCCGGCTCCACGCGCATCGCGCCCGGCTCCGAGCCCGCCCGTTCCGCGACCGTAACCGCCGTAGCCGTAGCCACCGTAGTAACCGCCGTAGCCGTACCCGGGCTGCTGACCGTTCATGACCGTGATGTTGTTGTTGACGACCACGCCGTTCGCGCCGGCGCCGGACTGCTGCTGCGGCTGACCCGGAACGTAGATCGGCTCGGTCGTTCCCTGACCGAGGGTCACGGTCTCCGAGAGACGGCGTCGACCCGGCGCCGGCGGCTCGGCCGCGACCGGTTGCACGACCTCGGTCACCTGCACGAGCTCGCTCGACGACTGCGTCGGCGTGTCGACGGCAACGACGACACGACCGTCGCCGGACGCCGAGCCCATGCTGGTCGCACAACCCATGCTCGCGAGGCCGGCCGCGCCGAGCGCCGCGAGTGAGGAGATCAGGCCGGCCGAAATTCGCATCTCTTACATCTTGGATCGCGCGGCCCCCGGGCACCATCGTTTACCGCGCGATAACGCGCTTTTAAGGGCGACATTGCGCCGGGATCGAGTCAGTTTGCCTCGACGTCGATGCCCCGGCCCTTCTTCTCTCCAGCACGGACGCGGGGCGCGCGGCTCGGCTTCGCGGCGCTGCTGGTGGTCACGGCATCGAACCACGGGCGCCTGGCCGCGGCGGGCGCAGGCAACGTGACGCGGCACGAGGTGTTCGTCGGGCTCAACCTCGCGCTGGCTCTGCTGCTGGTGGCGCGGCCGCGCTGGGCTCTCGGACCGGCCGCGCTGCTCTCCGCGCAGCAGCTCTACAGCCACGGCTCGGATCTGCTCGAATCGATCGAAGCCCGCCGACACGGCGCCGCCGACTTCGACTGGGCCTCGGTCGGCGTGCTGGTCTTCTTTCCGGCTCTGCTCACGCTGCTCGTCGTCGAGCGACGAAGAGCAGGTACACCGGAACCCCCGCGAGCAGCACCGCCAGGCTCGTGAGGCTCTCCACCGGCTTCTCGCGCATCAACGCGAACGCGATGCCGAGGTTGGCAAGGATGTAGAGTGCAGGTACCCACGGGTAGCCCGCGGCGCGATACGGCCGCGCGCGATGCGGGTCACGAACGCGAAGCACGTAGAGCGCCGACGTGTCGGCGATGGTGGCGAGGATGATCGCGAAGGTCGTGTAGTCGAGCGCGTTCGAGAACTTGTCGAACACGAGGACGAGCACGGTCGCCATCACGGCCTGCACGAGCACGGCGATCCACGGTGTCTGCGACTTGGCGCTGAGACGAGCCGCGCCGCTGAAAAAGAGGCCGTCGGTCGCCATGGCGTACGCGATGCGCGGCCCGACGAGGACGTTCGCGTTCAAGCAGCCGAAGATCGACACGAGCATGATGCCGGCGACGAGATCGCTGCCGTTCGAGCCGAAGAGCACCTTGCCCGCCTGGAAGCCGACGGGCAGCCCCTGGTCGGTCATCGAGAGCGCCTGCATGCCAAGCGCATAGACGTACGTGCCGTTCACGAGGAGATAGAAGAAGGTGCAAATGCCGAGCCCGATGAAGAGCGACCGCGGGAGGTTCTTCCCCGGCTTCTCGATCTCGCCGGCGACGTACACGCTGGCGTTCCAGCCGAGGTACGAGAAGAGCACCGGCGAGAGCGCTACGCCGAAGCCGCTCAGCGTCGCCGTCCCCGTCGAGAAGAGTGGCTCCGGTGACGCGCGGCGGTGCCCGATGATCGGGCCGATGAACACGATCACGACGAGCGCCGCCACCTTGAGATAGCCGGTGACCGTGTTGAGGCGTGCGCCGGCCTTCGTCGCGTACGCGTTCACGACGGTGGCGATCCAGATGACCGCGATGGCGACGACGATCTTCGACGTCGGTCCCAGCGTCACGAAGCTGGAGAGCGAGATCGTGAACCCGAGCGCGAGGGTCGCGACGGTGCCGGCGAAGATGGCGAAGAACGAGAGCCATCCGACCAGGAAGCCGGCCATCGGGTGATACGCGGCGCGCAGGTAGACGTAGTTGCCGCCCGCGCGCGGGAACATCGCGCCGAGCTCGGCGTTCGCGAGCGCACCCGCCAGAGCGAGCACGCCGCCCACCACCCAAGCCGCGCAGAACCATCCCGGTTGCGGGAGGAGCCTCGCGACGCCGCCCGGCGTCAGGAAGATGCCGACGCCGATGACCGACGAGACGACGAGCATCGTCGCGTCACGCAGCGAGAGGACGCGCGGCAGCTCGTTCGGTCGCTCTCCGCCGGTCTCGCTGGTCTCCGCCATCGCGGCTCCACTGTAGGGAATTGCGACGCAAAGAGAACCTCAGATCGTCCCGGAAGGTCGTCCGTACGAAGGTCCAGGATGACGCGATCGAACCTCCAGAAGCTCCTCAGCGCTCTCGTGATCGTCTTCGTGCTCGTCGCGCCCGCCGTCGCTCTGGCCTGATCACGCGGCTCACGCGGCTCACGCGGCTCACCACAGAACGTCCTGGTCCTCCACAACGCCCGGCAGGCCCTCGACGTACACGTCGCGGCCGTCGATGCGCAGCGTCCCGGTGAAGGTCCCGACCGGCTGGACGAAGCGCGATTTCACGAGCCCGAGGTTCGTGTTCTGCGCGTGGATGCCGCCCGGCTCGAAGGCGAGATCGATCCCCTCGCCGACCAGACGCCACTGGCGCATGGGCTGCGCGACGTCGAACTCGAAGCGCGGCTCGGCGAGCGGGCTCACCTTCCCACCCACGAACGCGGCGCACTCGTCCTCGCCGACGAAGCCCTGCACCAGGTTGAAGCCGAACGGCTCGCCCGCCTTCGTCTTGCCGAGCGCGAAGGCCCAGCGCCACTTCGTGTGACGCGGCAGGAGACCGTGCGTGTAGTCGTAGCCGGCGGTGCCTCCGTCGAGGACCACCTCGCGATTGCCGGACGATGCGCGACCGCGCATCGAGAGCAGCGCGCGCTTCTCTGTGCCGTTGACGAGCCCGTCACCGAGGTTCGCGATGGCGGTGATGGCCGGCGCTCCCGTGGCCTCGTCGATGGCCGCGTCGATCTCGAGATCGCGCATG
>JAXDMI010001175.1:0-9122 GCA_034666145.1 Myxococcales bacterium
TCGAAATAGTCGTGCGGGCCTGGCGCGGAGTCGGTGCTCCCCGACGACGCCGCCACGTCCGCACGGAGCGTGTGCGAGCGCACGTGGATGACCTGGGGAAATGCGTTGGGGGTCTCCGTCTCCGAATCGACCGTGTTCATGCGGCGAATCATGCCCGATGTCCGGCCTTCTCACGGGTGGATATTCCCGCCCACCGGGAGACCGCTCGGCACCGAGTCCGGCACGGTGCGATCGTAGGTGCCGTCGCTCAGCGCCCCGAAGAAGGCGATCACGTCGGCGCGGTCCGACCCGTCCGGGACGCGAAGGCGGCGGAGCAGCGGGTCGCCGTTGTCGTCCGTGCGCTTGTAGAATTCGAACACCTGATCGAGCGTCGTGAACGCGCCGTCGTGCATGAACGGCGCGGTACGCGCGACGTTGCGGAGGGACGCGGTACGAAAGGTCCCGTTGCCCGCGCCCACGTCGGGGGTGCGCGGCACTGCTCCGCGGCCACCGTCCACGAGGAGATGGAGCTGGTAGTCGGAGAACATCGGACCCGAATGGCATCCGCTGCAACCCGAGCTGACGAAAGTGGCGAGCCCGCGTCTCTGCTGCGCCGTGAGCGCGGCATTGTCTCCCGCGATGTAGCGGTCGAACGAGACGTTGCTGTCGGTGTCGCGGGGAATACCGACGAAAAGCGAAGGGCATATTCGGGTATCGCCGTAAGTCGATTTCCCAGAACATCGGAGCGAGCGCTGGTGACAGATCGGGAGTGTCGAGCGTTCGACCGTTGAAGGCCGTGTCGAGGACGGTCATCGCGTTGCGCGTGGTTCGATGCGGCGCGTCTTTCGCGACGACGCGCGCAGGCCCGAGGCCGGACCCCGCGGCGCCGACGGACACGCGCGACCCGTCCGTGTACGCGAAGTCGGGGTGGTGACACGGTGCCGTTGTCGTCCTGCGTACAGGCGACGACCGTAGCAGCAGCGACGGAGATGAAGAGCGCCCGCTTCGCTCGACGTCGGGAGGCGAGCGACGATCGTTGCGTGCCGGAGAGCCAGCGGCTCCCCGACTCGATTTTCGAAGTCATGGATAGGCTCCAGCCGCGGCGATGTGCGGCCTCCGTGGCGCGCGTTCACTCGTTGCGGACATGTGTCTTGTGCGTGTGCGCTCGCGATCGGATCACCTGGTGGCGCGTTTTTCCGCAATATCCGGCAGCCCGAGCGTGCGAGCATGCCGCGCATGTTGAAGCTTCACGTCATCGTCGCGAGCATGAGACCCGGACGCATCGGGCTGCCGATCGGAAACTGGGCACACGAGCGAGCCAAGGCTCATGGCAAGTTCGACGTCACCTTGATCGACTTGAAAGAGGTGAACCTGCCGATGATGGACGAGCCGAAGCATCCCCGCTTCCAGCAGTACGAGCACGCCCACACGAAGGCGTGGAGCGCGACGATCGCGGCCGCCGATGCCTTCGTGCTCGTCACGCCCGAATACAATTTCTCGACGGCGCCCTCCCTCAAGAACGCGCTCGACTACGTCTACAAGGAGTGGAACTACAAGCCCGCGGCGTTCGTCAGCTACGGCGGCATCTCGGGCGGAATGCGCGGCGTCGAGATGACCAAGCAGACGCTGTGCGCGCTCAAGATGGTCCCGCTCGTCGAGGCGGTGACGCTCCCGTTCGCGATGAAGCAGGTGGCCGACGGGACCTTCAGCGCGACCGACGACAACACGAAGGCGGCGAACGCGATGTTCGACGAGCTCCATCGTTATGCACAGGCCTTGAAGCCCATGCGCGCGTGACAGCCGCGCTGCTCGCGAAAGCGCGGCTTTTTCGGAATTGCATTTCACGCCTTTCGAGAGTGAACGATAAGGCAACCCACGCCGACTTCGTTTCGCGCACTTAGCGTTGGTACGGATCGCGCATTAGGGGTACGCAGCGCCGCGGCGAGGCTTATCCCCCCCCCGAGTCCCGCCGCGGCGCTCTATTGTTTCTCCGGTCAGGCTCGAGCCCCTCGAGCCGCCTCTAGCCTTCTCAGCCTCCTCAGCCTCTGGTGATTCGTTCCCAGACGGCCAGCCTCAGCTGTTCGGCTCGCGACCCGCGCCAGCTCGCGCCGTCCCGCGCGGAGGCCGCCGCGGCGCGTCCCATGCGCGTGATCTCGTAGTCGACGGCTTGCACCGCGTCCTCCATGCGCGAGAAGCGGTCCTTCACCTTCCCGTCGAGGGTCACTTCCCAGACCTTGCCGCGCGCACGCCCCGGACGCTTCAGCACCACCACCTCGGTCGGCTTGCCTGGGCGGCGCTCGAAGTGGAGGCCGACACCATGTCGTCCGAGCGAGAACCAGGCGTTGCCCGAGATGGCGCGCACCTCGAGGTCGGTGTCGAGACGCAGCGGATCGAAGCTCGCGGCTCGCTCCTGGATCTCGCCGAGCGTCACCGCGCCGGCCTCCAGCTCGAAGCCGGGGTGGTCGAAGAGGATCTGCTGCCACACACGACGCGCGACGTTCGCGTCCTCGCCGAAGAGATCGAGATCGCGCGGCGTGCCGAACAGCGACGGTAGCGTGCAGAGGCTCAGTGAGGACAGGTCGACGAAATCGAGGATGAGGCAGTCCTTCTTCCCGGGCGCCAGCCGCGTGCCGCGTCCGATGCACTGCGCATAGAGGCCTTCCGAGCGCGTCGGGCGGGCCATCGCGATGCACGACACGCCGGGATCGTCGAAGCCCTCGGTGAGGACGGCGACGTTGGTGAGCACCTGCGTCCGGCCCTCGCGAAAATCGGCGAGCGCCTTCGCGCGCGCGTCACTGGGCATCGCGCCGTGCACGATCCCCGCCGGCACGCCCAGCAGGTTGAGCGAGCGACTGAGGTTGCGCGCATGATTGACGGTGACGCAGAACGCGATGGTACGGCGGTCGCGCGCGAGCTCTTGGATCGAGCGGGCCACCAGCGCATTTCGTTCTTCGATGTCGACCGCCTCGGCGAGCTCTTCTTCGTCGAAATCCAGCCCGCCCGGCGAGAGCCGCGTGAGATCGGCATTCGTGGATATGCGAAATCCGCGTAGTGGGGATAGATATCCATCGTCGATCATCTCCGGGAGCGTTCGCGAATAGACGATTCGCTCGAAGATGGCATCGAGGCCTTTGCCGTCACCGCGGGCGGTGGTGGCGGTGAAGCCGAGCAGCGTGCCGTTCCAGCTCTCGTCGAACGCGCCGAGCTGCCGGAGGACCCGCAGGTTGTCCTCGGCGGCCGCGTGATGGCACTCGTCGTAGATGACGAGACCGAAGTCGCGCTTGTCGATGACCCGCGCGAGGCGCTTCTCGTGGAGCGAGCGGATCGAGCAGACCAGGACCTTCGCGTCATCGGTGGCCTGTTGCGCGCCTTGCTCCACCGCCACGACGGCGGCTCCCTCCATCGCGCGCTCCAGCTTCTCGCGCGCCTGACTGAGGAGCTCCTCGCGATGGGCGAGGACGAGCACCTGTCTCCGCGCCAGGCGCGCGAGATGCGAGAAGATGACGGTCTTGCCGGCTCCGGTCGGCAGACACACCACCATGCGGCGAACGCCGCTGCGGCGCGCCGCTAGAACAGCGTCGATCGCGTCGCGCTGATACGGCCGGAGAGTCGGTGTCAGCGCCCGCCGCTGATGATCAAGTTGCAGAGCGGATCGCTCGGGCAGCAGATGTCGCCGCCGCCGGTGCCGCCGATGCGCGACGTGTGGAAGCACACGCGCGAGCCCTGGCTCGGGTAGTAGTACGCCCAGAAGAAGCACATCTCGTCGTTCGCGGATTCGCCGAAGCCCACCGACTTGTCGCTGGTGTTGTTCCAGCTGCACGTGAACGTGAAGCCGCCGTCGTCCGGGACGGTGAAGGGCGTCGTGAACACCTCGGTCTTGGGCTCGCTCCAGAGCCAACCCGGAACGTCGTAGATCATCTTGCCGGGATCGGTGTCGGTGGTGGACATCGTCACCTGCACGTTGGTGCCGAACTGGTGCTCGTGCCCGGTCATCGCGAAGAACTTCACGCCGGAGAGGCCCTGCGGGATCTGGAAGAACGTCGGCCCGAGCGTGAACGCCGATTTGGGCGGTATTCTGATGTCGGGATTACCGATGAAGAGGAAACCGGCTTCGTCGTGGAAGTCGTCGTCGGATATCGGAATCATGGTGCTGGTCGCCGTCACCATCTTCGTCGTCGAAGACGCGTTGATGTAGTGCATCTCGAGCCGAATCATCTGGTTGGCATCGAGCGAATAGGCGACGCCGGGAGGGAGCGTGAGGAGGTCGTCCTTCTTCTGCGTCACCATGATGGTCGAGCCCTTGGTGGGATCGAGCGTGTCGGTGAACGGCTGGCACGAGAACGGCGTGAGCTGCTCGACCGTGTCGTTCACGCGATAGACGATGAGATGGTGCGACGTCTCGCCGAGCACGTTGTGGACGGCGCCGACGTGCATCGGCGTGGCGTTGCCGAGACGCGCCACGATGCACTGCGTCTTCTCCTCGCCCGCGGCGACCGGGATGCTCGGGAACGAGAGCGTCACCGTCGGCGGCGCGGGCGACTTGGGTGCCGCGGGCGTGGTGCTACCGCTGCTGCTGCACGCAGCGACGGCGAGCCCGACACCGAGACTGGCGCCGAGGAGCGAGAGCGCAGCCGACCGAGCCGAGCGAAAGGTGAGCAGTTCCATCTGGAGAGAACGGTACCCCGTCGCACGGCGCCGGCAACTGCCGCGTTCGTCAGGGCCAAGCGCGGCCGTCGAGGGACGCTAGTCTCGACCGCCCATGAGCGACAAAACCCCGAAAACAGCGGCGGATGCGGAGGGCAACGCCGACGGCCCGCCGCGCCCCGAGCTCGCCGAGCTGCGTGAGCGGATGAACGCCACGACCGACGCTGCGCGGCCCGACGCGGTGGCGCGCCGGCGCAAGACGGGGCAGCGCACGGTGCGCGAGAACATCGAGGACCTCCTCGACGAGGGCACCTTCGTCGAATACGGAGCGCTCGCGCTGGCTGCGCAGCGGCAGCGTCACTCCGTGGAGGAGCTCGTGCGGCTGAGCCCCGCGGACGGCATCGTGTGCGGCGTCGGCACCGTGAATCGTGACGCCTTCGACGACGCGCATGCCCGCACGATGGTGCTCGCGTACGACTACACGGTCTTTGCCGGCACGCAGGGCGCGATGAGCCACAAGAAGCTCGATCGCATGCTCGCGCTCGCCGCGCAGTGGCGCGTTCCGGTCGTACTCTTTGCCGAGGGTGGAGGCGGCCGACCGAACGACGTCGATCTCCCGACCGTCGCCGGCCTCGACACGCCGAGCTTCCTTGGCTTCGCAGCGCTCTCCGGTCTCGTTCCCACCGTGGGCATCGCGTCGGGTCGTTGCTTTGCCGGGAATGCGGCGCTGCTCGGATGCTGCGACGTGATCATCGCGACGGAGGACAGCAGCATCGGAATGGGCGGCCCGGCGATGATCGAGGGCGGCGGCCTCGGCACGTTCAAGCCCGAGGAGGTCGGCCCGATTGCAGTGCAGACGAAGAACGGCGTCGTCGACGTGCGCGTGCGCGACGAGGCCGAGGCGGTGCTCGCGGCGAAGAAGTACCTCGCGTTCTTCCAGGGCACGACGAAGCCGTGGACCGTCGCGGACCAGACGACGCTACGCAGCGCGCTGCCCGAGCGCAGGCGACGCGCGTACAAGGTGAGGCCGATCCTCGAGACCATCGTCGACGAGGGCTCGTCGCTGGAGCTGCGACCCGACTTCGGTCGCAGCATCGTGACCGTGCTGGCGCGGATCGAGGGCCGGCCCGTCGGCGTGATCGCCAACGATCCGTATCATCTCGGCGGCGCCGTCGACTCCGACGCCGCCGACAAGGCCGCGCGCTTCTTCCAGCTCTGCGACGCGTTCGGCCTACCTCTGATCTCGCTGTGCGACACGCCGGGCTTCATGGTGGGCCCGCCCGCGGAGGCGACGGCGACGGTGCGTCACGTGTCGCGCATGTTCGTGGCGGCCGCGAGCCTGTCGGTGCCGCTCTTCACGGTGGTTCTGCGGAAGGGCTACGGCCTCGGCGCACAAGCGATGTCGGGCGGGCATTTCCACGCATCGTTCTTCACGGTCTCGTGGCCGACCGGCGAGTTCGGGGGAATGAACCTGGAAGGCGCGGTGCGCCTCGGCATGAAGAAGCAGCTCGAAGCGGTGAGCGATCCCGCGGAGCGCGAGGAGATGTTCCAGGGCATGGTTGCGATGGCCTACGAGCGCGGCAAGGCCATCAACATGGCGGCGCTGCTCGAGATCGACGCGGTGATCGATCCGGCCGACACGCGCGCGTGGTTGGTGCGAGGGCTGCACTCCGCGCCGGCACCCGACCGAGCGGAGCGGCGAGAGCGCCGGCGATTCGTCGATACGTGGTGAGCGATCGCGAGGACGATCACCGGCCGCGCGATGCGGGCGGCAGGCTCTTCACGTCGAAGACCGGGATCGACGGAGCGGTGGGCTCCTCCGTCTTCGTGACCGCAGCCGCGTGCGTAGCCGGTGCGATCGCCGTCGACGTCGCGCGCGCGGGCACGGCGCTGGTCTGCAGCTGCTCGTTCGGACGCGCTGACGCCCAGACCACGACCACTGCCGCGACGGCGAGCAACACCACCGTCACGGCCGCCAGCGCCGTCGTGCGCGGCGCGCGCCACGTCGTGCGGAGGGCACTCGCGGTCACGTGATCGTCGTGACGAAGCGCGATCTCGAACTGATCGCTGGCATCGGCGACGAGCAGGAGCGCCGGACGCGCCGCAGCGCTCAGCATGCGCGATGCTTCGGTGACGCGCGGTGAGGGCAAGCGGACCGGCGGAAGGGTCCACGCCGGCGTCTTCGTCACGGGCGCGGTCGCCGTCGGCGGCGCGGGCGTGCGCGGCGGAGTGACGGCGCGCGGCCGGATGGTCGGCCTCCGCGCGAGCGTGCGCGCTGCCTTGTCCGTCCCGTCGTTCCCGCCCGCCATCATCGGTGCGTGGGCTAGCGCGGAGGCCGTCGCGGCGCTACTTACGTCCGCTTTCCCAGGGCCGAGCGCTGCCGATTTCTTCGGCGCGCCCGTCCGCTTCGCCGCCGCACCCCTCGCCACCCTGGAATTCCCGCATGTACACGATCACCGTCGTCGGCAACGTCCGCCTCCCCGCCGACCTCGAGACGGCGACCGAGGCCGACGTCGAGGACGTCTTGCGGCGCGCGGCGACGCACCTCGGCCGCGACGGCGTCGAGATCCAACGCGTCTCGAGCGTGCTCGGAGGCTCTTGCATCGCGTGCGTCGACGTCGTCGCGTACGTCGGCGGGACGGCGCTGCTCGTTGCCCGTCCCGCGCTCTACTGAGCGAAGCCGAGCGGCTACTGCGTCGGAGCTGCGGCCGGCTTCTTCTTCGGAGGTGTCTTGCCGGCGGGCTTCTTCGCCCCCGGCTTCTTCTTGCCGGGCTTCTTCTTCGGAGGCGCCGCGTCGTCGGTCTTGTCGTCGTCACCACCGGCCGCAGCGGCGGGCGGGTCCTTCGGCGGATCCTTCGCCGTGTCTTTGGCCGAATCCGCGGAGTCGGAAGAGCCGGAGCCCGAGCCCGAGCCCGAGCTCGCCGAGTCATCGCTCTTCGCCTTCGCCGGCGTGACGGGCTCGGCCGCGAGCGTCGCGAGCTCCTTCGCGATCACGTCGGCTTCGCCGTCGTGATAGCCGGCGTGGATGTAGCGCACCGTGCCGGCGCTATCGAGGACGTACGTGGTCGGCATCGAGTCGACCTTCCAGCGGTTCGCGATGGCGTGGCCGTCGTCCCAGCCGATGGCGAAGGTGGCGCCATTCGATTTCGCGAAGTCCGCGACGCCGTCCGCCTTGTCGTCGACGGAGATCCCGACGACCTGCACCTTGCCTTGGTTCTGCTTGGCGAGCTCTTCGAGCTTGGGAAACGACTGTTTGCAGGGTCCGCACCACGTCGCCCAGAAGTCGACGATGGCGACCTTGCCGGACAGCGAATCGCGCGTGATCTGTCCCTTGCCGTTGACGGTCTGGATCGAAAGATCCGGCGCGCCCTTGCCGACCTCGGCAGGTCCCTTGTCATTCGCCTCGCCCGAGCCGGAGCCACCGCTCTTGGGCGACGCCGTGCTTCCACCACAACCCGCTGTCATCACGACAACGAACGCCAAACCTACGGCCGCGCCTGCTCCCGTACGGAACCATGCCATGCGTCAGATCCTCCGCTCCCCCGATTGTAGCAAACGAATCCTCGCAAGAATCGCGCAAGGGCTCACCAATTCGTCGCGGGGGGCCGGCTGAGGTCGATCTCGGCCCCGACAAGGAGGCCGTGCGAGCCTTTAACGGCCGCTCAGAGCGAGCTTCCTCCCGCGCGGGCACGCCGTCGTGCGTGGCTCGCGTATGGCGAATCGGGGTGTGCTTGCAGGAGCGCGAGCCAGGCGACGGGCGCCACGTCCGACCCGACGTCGTCGAGGGCGAGCGCGCGCCCCGCCATCGCGAGGTCGGCGAGCTCGACGTCCCCCGAGCGCTCGTAGCGTTCGAAGCTCACGAGCGCGCCCGCAGCGTCCGCGCGATCGAGCTGCATCCGCCCCATCGTCACGAAGGACACGCGGGCCTCGCGGCTGGTCGGATATCGGTCCTGCAGCCGGAGATAGCCGAGGAACGCGGCGTCGTAGTCCTTCCGAATGCGCGCCTGATTCGCTTCTTCGAAGAGCGACTCCGCAGTCGCGCGCCGCGCGCGCACGGGAGGACGTGCAAACACCGGCTTCGCGACACTGGCTCGGACCACCTTGGCAACGCGGCGCGTCGCGACGGTGCCGGCGGCGACGCGGATGCGCTCGACGGTGTGGACCACCGCCTCTCGCTCCGTGTGCAGCGTGGTCGACGCCGTGACCTCCAACGCGTCGATCTCGTGCGCAGCCGCTGCGCTCGCCACGAAGACCGCGACCGCGACCAGCCAACCGAGCGCAGCGCGGACGGGATGCGCTCGCGAGCGCGGCGGCGCAGCCGACGTCGGCTGCGCTCCTCCTCCTCCTCCGCCTCCTCCAACGGGAGCCTGCGAGAGCAGCGGGGGCGACGGCGCTGCGGGTGGCTCGCGCAGCACGTCCGCGAAGGCCACGCGAAGTCGTCGCTCGCACGCGCACGCCGCGCAGCGTGCGGCATGAGCCACGAGCGCGTCGCGCTCGGC
>JAXDMI010001176.1:0-3413 GCA_034666145.1 Myxococcales bacterium
ATCGAGCGTCGCGGCGACCGTTGGCTCGTCCGTTACGACGCGGCATGGGGCGGCGCGCGCGACTCGCTGGAAGAGCTAGTGGAGCGCGATCGGATCCGCGTCTCTGTCGAGCACGTAGACGAGGAACACACCCCCGGCGACGTCGATCCGTGACGACCGAAGCGCCTCGCCCGGGGGTTTGTGCGTAGACTGTCCGCGAAGCCTGCCTTGCCCTCCTTACGTAAAGACATGCACGAGCTCGGTCATCCCCGCGGAAAGCGAACGTTGCGCGCGACTCGTCTCGCGTCGCTGCTCGCGTGCGCGCTCGTCGCGTCGATGACCCGCGCCAGCGACGCGCAGACCGCGCAAGCCGCGCAGGCCGCGCAAGTCGCGCAAGCCGCCCCGGTCCCGCAGATCGTCAGCTCGCCGATGCCGCCGCTCGCGAGCGTGCCGGCGGCGGCGCCGAGCGTGGCCCAGGCGATGGTCGGTCGACCGAACGGCGCGAGCCTCATCCGCATGCTCGGTGGTCGCGCGGCGGAGACGCTCGCGCCCAACACCGGAATGATCGGCGCGCTCGTCGCCATTCCGAAGGGCCAGCGCGCGGAGGACTACGGTCTCGAGCCCGTGGTTCCCGGCATCGGACGCCTTCGCGCTCCGCCCGCGCGCATCGAGGACTTCGGCTTCGCGCATCCCGAGCTCCGCATCGAGGTCGCGCCGCCGCTGCACACGCTGCTCGATCGCGCGGGCGTCTGGGTGCTCGCCGACGTCGCCCGACGCGAGCGCGGCGCCGACGGCAAGGGCGTCATGGTCGGCGTCGCCGACACGGGCCTCGACGTCACGAACCCCGAGATGGTCGACGCGAACGGCAAGTCGCGCGTCGCATGGATGCTCGATCTCTCGCTCGTGCCGCTCGGCGTGCATGCGGACCTCGAGAACAAGTTCGGCATCGCAGACGCGCAGGGCGGCGCCATCACCGGCGGCGCGGTCCTGTCGAACGACATGATCGACGTGCTGCTCGACCAGATCAAGGTCGGCACGTGCGTCGAGGCCAACGGCAAGAAGTGCGCGCCCTCCGACGAGATCGGCCACGGCACGCACGTCACCGGCATCGCCGCGTCACGCGGTGCCGACGGCAAGTTCCCCGGCATCGCGCCCGCCGCAGACATCGTCTTCGTGCGCGTCACGCGCGGAAAGAGCGACGGCATCGAGAACGACGACCTCGTTCGCGCCGTCGAGTTCATGTTCGATCGCGCCGACGCGATGAACCGACCGATGGTGGTCAACCTCTCGCTCGGCAGCGACTTCGGCCCGCACGACGGCACGTTCCTGTGGGAGCAGACCATCGCCGCGCATATCGGCCCCGATCATCCGGGTCGCGCCGTCGTCGCGGCAGCAGGGAATTCCGGGTCGATCGTCGAGACCCCGATCCATCAGAGCGTGCGCGCCACCGACGGCGCGACGCTGCGCGTGCCCATCCGTACGCAAGGCGCAGACTCGGGGTCGGTGCAGGTCTGGGTGACGTTGCGCGAGGGCGCCAATCTCCAGATCGGCCTCGACGGCCCCGACGGCGAGTGGATCGCGCCGATCGACGAAGGTCATCAGAACGGCAAGAACACGAGCGACTACAACGCCGGCGTCATCTACGGACACGGCCTCGACGGCAGTCCCATCCCCGATGGCTCGCGCGGCGCGGTCGTCGTGTGGACCGGCAAGTGGCCGACCGGCACGTACAACGTGACGCTCAAGGGCACCGGCATGGCGGAGCTCTATCTCCAGGGCCTCGGAGATGCGTCGCTCGGTAGCGATCGCCAGGCCATCTTCACCAACGGTGTGCGCGAGGGGACCATCAACCTGCCCGCCACCCATCCCGCGATCATCGGCGTCGGTTGCACGGTCAATCGTCCGCGCTGGACGAGCATCGCCGGCGCCGACGTCGGCCTGCGCGTACCGAAGCTCGACGAGGCCGGCGGCCTTGCGGCGCCGAAGACGGTCGGTGTCTCCGGGTTCCGCGATCTCTTCGACGGCGAGCTGTGCTGGTTCTCGAGCGCGGGTCCCACCGCGACGGGCGTGCCGAAGCCGGAGATCGCCGCGCCCGGCGCGCTCGTGATCTCTGCGCTGAGCCGCACCGCGAAGCCCGGCGTCAGCGGCAGCGTGTTCACGAACCCATCGTGTCCGACCACCAAGCTCGGAAAGAACGACTCGCGTTGCCTCCAGATCGACGACACGCACGGCATCGCCGTCGGCACGTCGATGTCGTCGCCGGTGGTGGCGGGCGTGGTCGCGCTGCTCTTGCAGAAGGATCCGACGCTCACGCAGGACAAGATCCTCGCGCTCCTCCAGGGCGGCGCGCACCGCTTTCGCAACATCGTGCCCTTCGACGATCAGTCGGGGCCGGGCGAGGTCGACGCGATGGGCGCGCTCGATGCGCTCGACCAGATGAAGAATCCGGCGCTGCAGCTGCCCGCGGCCGAGCAGAGCTGGCTCACGCTGAGCTCCGACTACGTGCCCGCCGACGGCTCGACGGCGGTGACCGCCATCGTCGAGCTACGCACCGGCGACGCGAAGCACCGCGCAGACTTCTTCGACAAGAACCGCATCGCGCCGGTGCTGCTCGTCGACGGCGAGCCTTTCGAGACGCCGCCCGAGATCATTCGTCGCGGACCGGGCGTGTGGTTCTTCACGTGGAAGCCGCCGGCCGGGCTCGGCGGATCGCGCGCCACGTTCGGCGCGACGTTCGACGGTGAGCCGATCGTCCCTTCGCACACCGTGCCGATCGCGGCAGACCAGTGGAACGCCGCATACCCCAGCCATGCGACGGGAAGTGCATGCAGTGTGCACGGGGTTGGGAGCAGCGGCGGAAGCGGCGAGGGGAGATCGGGGACGGGGACGGCCACGGCCACGGGAATGATGCTCGCGTTGGCGGCCGGGATGCGGCGGCGGCGGTCACTCCGCGGCTAGCGTTACCAGCCACGCGTGGGGCTCCCAGACTTCGTCGTCGGGATCGAAGCGATACGAGGGATCGCCGGCGTTCATGCCGACGAGCATGACGCGATCGACGCCGTCGAGATCGACGAGCGTCATCTGCGCTTCGACGGCGCGCTCGCGCGTCGGGATGGGCACGCGACCGAGCTCGCGACCCGCGGCGTCGAGCTTCACGAAGGCCCAGCGGAAGAGCGCGTGCTCTTCCCACGCGATCTCGACGCGCAGCCGTGCGCCGGGCGGCGCGCCCGCGCGACGGATCACGAGATAGCTCGCGCCACTCGGGAACACGGGCGTACGCGGCGCAACGCGCTTCGGCTGCGTGGGCCACGGGAGGTCCCAGTCGAGCGGGATGCGCGCCGCTTCTCCGAACGTGCGCGTCTCGACCGCGTGGAGGCCGTCCTCGGCGGAGCCCATGAACGCGCGCGCGATCGCGGTGTCGAGAAGGAGGTCGT
>JAXDMI010001177.1:0-3304 GCA_034666145.1 Myxococcales bacterium
GAGGTAGGCGACCGACACGGCCATCGTCATGCCCGCGCCCCACACGAGCGGCGCGAGACGGTAGCCACGTAGCGTGTTGACCATGCCGGCCGAGGTCGCCACCGCGAACGCCAGCGTCGTGTGCCCGGAGAAGAACGAGAGATTGTCGTCGGACGGGCTATCGGTGAGCGCGCGGATCACGTCCGGAGCGCGCGGTAGGAAGTGCACGAACGGTCGCTCGCGCGCGAATGCGAACTTCGCGAGCTGGTTGACGTCGCCCGCGATCACCGTCGCCTCCGTGATGAGCAGCGCATCGACCGGGAAGCGCCCGATGGCTCGTTCGTTCGCCTCCGACAATGCCGTCAGGCCCATCATGGCCGCGGGCTCCACGAAGAAGCCGAGCACAGAGCTGACCGTCGCCGCCGTGTCGGTGTCTTTCCAGACGAGACGCCTGCGCACCCAGCCGTCGTACGGATTGAGGAGATCCTTGCCGTCCTCCGCGCGATAGCACCAGCGGCACTTCTCGGGCACGAGGTCGGCCTTCATCATCTCGGACGTGATCCACCAAACGCTCCCGACCGACGTCACCGCGACGTCGATGCGCGTGTCGAAGCGCAGCTCGCGTCCGCCGTCGGCACTCGCCCGCGATGCGCCGAGCATCACGAGCAACGCGATGAAGATGGCAGTCGAGGCACGCACGGAGGTGCACTATAAGCCACGGGCAACGAGTCACGATGGATACGCGCATCCTCCGCACTGCGATCGCCGTCTGCAGCCTGGTGTACTGCGTGCTCGGCGGATTCGCGCCGCGGTCCGCGCGCGCCCAAGCGCAGGTGGGCGGCTACGCCATCGATCGGTACGAGCCATCCGACCGCGGGAGCGACTGGTTCGTCAACGAGTCGCTCGACTTCCGCGGCAGCCCGAGGCCCGCCGCGGGCATCGTCACCGAGTGGGCGTATCGACCGCTGGTCCTCTACGATCCCTCGAAAATTCAGGGCAATGCGCGCGCGACCGCCATCCTCGATCAGGTGGTCTTGCACGCCGGTGCCGCGTTCGTCCTCGAAGACCGCGTTCGTGTCGCGTTCAACGTGCCGCTCCTGATCTTCCAGGACGGCGACGACCTCGCTGGGATCGCGACCACCGTGCGGAGCCCTGGCAAGGCCGCGATCGGCGACGTTCGCGCTTCGAGTGACCTCCGCATCCTCGGCCAGTACGGCGGCCCGATCAGCGCCGCGGTCGGCGCGCAGGTGTACTTCCCGACCGGCAGCCGTTCGCTCTACACGAGCGACGGCACGCTGCGCGTCACACCGCGGCTCCTGGTCGCCGGCGACTTCGCGGGTTTCTTCTACGCAGCGAAGCTCGGCTTCGCGTACCGCCCGCTCGACGCGACCTTCGACGGGCGCCCCCTCGGGAGCGAAGCGATCTTCGCGATCGCGGGCGGCGTGAAGGTCAACGATCGCTTCGTGCTCGGTCCCGAATTCTACGGCAGCACCGTGGTGACCGGAGGGGATCGCGCGTTCCGCACGCGCAACACGCCGCTCGAGCTGCTCCTCGGCGCACACATCACGGTCGCCGAGCACTGGAAGACGGGCTGCGCCATCGGCCCCGGCTTCACGCGTGCCGACGGCACGCCCTCGATGCGCGTCGTGTTCTCCGTCGAGCTCGAGCCCGCCATCTGCAACGACCCCGACGGTGACGGCATCTGCACGGAGGACGACGCTTGCCCCACCGTCGACGGCGTCCCGCAGAACCACGGCTGCCCGGCCGATCGCGACTTCGACGGCTTCAACGACGAAGACGACGCATGTCCCGATGAGGCGGGCACGCGCACCGCCGATCCCAAGACGGCGGGCTGTCCGGATCGCGACGAGGACGGCGTCGCCGATAAGAACGACGCGTGCATCGACGTGCCCGGCGTTCCGACCGAAGACCCGAAGACCAACGGATGTCCGACCGCCGGCGCGCCCGTGGAGAAGGTGGTGTTCCCCGAACACGTCCGCTTCGCGCCGGATGCGTCGGTCATCGGTCCCGACGCCGCCGGCGCGCTCACCGCTATCGCGAAGCGCATGAAGGAGAACCCGGACCTGCGCGTTCGCGTCGAAGGTCATGCCGACGATCGCGAGGCCAAGCCCGCCGACGTGAAGAAGCTCACCGTCGACCGCGCCGAAGCGGTCAAGACGTGGCTCGAGGCGCACGGCGTCGACGCCGCGCGCATGCGAACCGAGGGCTACGGCGCCGACCGCCTGGTCGACACTACCGGCACCGATCGCGGTCGCGCCAAGAACCGTCGCGTCGAGATCCACGCCGTCGAAGAGGCCGCGGATCCGCCCAAGAATTGATTCGTCCATCGACAGGGCCTCGTTCGTTGGCGATCCATGGGAGCGCTGCGGCTCGGGATTCACTGTCTCCTTGCGGCCGGTGCGGCCCTTACCGAGGTCGGTTGCAACGGCGTAGGTGTTGCCGCGGCGCCCGAGCTCCCGCCCGCAGCGACGCCCTCGCAGTGCACAGCCGCCGAGGTGACCGTGCTGGCGTCACCACGCCGACTGCGTCGCCTGGGCGATCGCGAGCTCGCCGAGGTGACGAACGACATCCTCGGCACGCCCGGCGCGCTGAGCACCGGCGCCGACCTCATCGGCGATCCGCAGGTCGACGGATGGGAGACCGACGCGCGCACCTTCGTGGTCTCCGGCCCGAAGCTCGACGGGTACCTCGCGCTCGCAACGAAGGTCGCACCGGCCGTCGCGCGCACCGCGGCGTGCATGCCGTCGGAGGCCGCTCGGGACTGCGCGGCCCGCTTCGCGCGTACCACCGCGACGCGTGCGTTCGGCCGACCACCGACCGCCGAGGAGCTCGTCGATCTCCTCGCGGTCTACGATACCGGCGTCACCACCGAGAGCTCCGATGCCGGCCTGCGGCTCCTGGCCGAGGCCATTCTCCTCGCGCCGAGCGCGCTCTATCGCAGCGAGATCGGCGTCACAGGAGACGGCACCGAGGCGAAGCTCACCGACTGGGAGCTCGCCTCGCAGATCTCCTTCCTCTTCAGCGGTAGCCGCCCCGACGATGCGCTGCTCGCCGCTGCCGAGCGTGGCGAGCTCTCCGATCCGAAGAACGCCGTCGCGCACGCGAAGCGTCTCCTCGCGATGCCGCGCGCTCGGACCCAGATCGAGCATCTCGTCGAGAGCTGGCTCGAGCTCGGCAAGCTCGACGCCACGCGACGCAGCAAGGCCTTTCCCGAGCTCACGCCCGCGGTCCTCGCCGCGATGCAAGACGAGCTGCATCGCTTGGTCGATCACGTCGTCTTCGAAGGCACGGGCACACTCGACGA
>JAXDMI010001178.1:0-3863 GCA_034666145.1 Myxococcales bacterium
GGATCCCACGAACGAGCTCGCGGCCGTCGCCATGCTCGACACGTTCACGCGCGAAGAGAAGTGGGGCCAAGCCGCGCCGCTCTGTGAGCTGCTCGTCAACGCGGCGAAGCGCGACGGCGATACGCGCGCGCTCTTCACGCGCCTCCGTCTCGCCACGCGCATCGGCGCTGCCCTGGGCGATCCCGATCGCGCCATGACCTCGTCGCTCGCCGCCATCGACCTCGACCCCGACGATCAGGGCGCCATGGCCGATCTCGTTGCAGTATGCAGCCAATGCCGCGAGCAACCCCGCGTCATCGCCCGCGCGAAGGACGTGCTGATGCGCATCGCGAGCGGGCCCACCGTGCTCCCTCCCGGCGTGCTCATCGCGCTCGCGCAGCTGCAGCGCGACGGCGGTGACGTCGACGGCGCGGCCACGACGCTCGAGCGCGCGAGAGAGAACGACGTCGACAACCAGGAAGTGCTGAAGGAGCTCGCCGAGGTCTACCTCGCACAGGGCGACTTCCCTCGCTGCTGCAAGCTGAAGGTCGACATGGCGCGCAACGCCACCACCGCCGACGCTCGCTTCAAGCTGCTCTGCGAGGCCGGCGAGATCTGGGCGCGCAAGGCCGACGAGCTCGACAAGGCGGCGACCATCTTCGAGGAGGCGCGCGCCATCAAGCCCCTCGACAACGGGCTGCTCCACACGCTCCTCGGGCTCTACGGAGAGCGTCATCGGTGGGAGGAGCTCGCGACCGTCCTCGAGAGCATCGCGCAGATCCACGAGAGCCCGGAGAAGAAGGCCAAGAGCTACTTCGCGATGGCCCAGGTGGTCCTCGAGAAGGTCGGCGATCCCATTCGCGCCGCGCAGCTCTTCGATCAGGTGCTCGACATCGACAAGAAGCGGCTCGATGCGTTCGAGCAGCTCGTGCGCGTGCTCACCGAGACGAAGGACTGGGAGCTCCTCGAGCGCTCGTACCGCAAGATGATCGCGCGCATCAAGGACGACCCCGAGCCGAACACGAACCTGGAGTTCGCGCTCTTCCACCAGCTCGGTCTCATCTATCGCGATCGACTCGAGGACGCCGAGCACGCGTACGAGGCGCTCGAGGCGGCGGCGCGGCTTCGGCCCGACGACACCGCGGTGCGCAAGATCGTCACCGAGATCCTGGTCGTCACCGACAACCTCGACAACGCCGTGCAGCGAACGCGCGAGATGATCGAGCGGGATCCGCACGACGCCGAGCTGTACTCCGAGCTCTACGAGCTGTTCCTGCGACAGCACGCGTTCGACAAGGCGTGGTGTGCGGTCAACGTCCTCGCGCAGATGCGCGAGCCCTCAGGCGAGCAGAAGCGCTTCCACGAGGACTACGCGCCGATGCCGCTCGCCGAGATCCCCGGCCAGATCGTCGAGCAGGCGTGGCAGTCACACGTGCTGCATACCGATCTCGATCGCACGTTGACGACGCTCTTCGCGCGTATGACGCCGGCCGTCGCGCGCATGCGCTACGCGCAGCTCCGACCCGAGCAGCTGATGCACGCTGCGGGCCGGCCGTTCACGAACCAGCACTCGCGTCTCTACGAGGCGATCCGGATCACGTTCGCGAACGCCTCCGAGATCCTGCACATGAAGGCGCCGGAGCTCCTGCTCGGCGATCCCAGCTCGCCCGTCCCCTTCGCGCCGGCGCTCGCGCCGTTCGGGGCCGTGAACGTCGCGGTGCCCGCGGCCGAGGCGCGTGGCGACTGCTTGATCTACGTCGTCGGGAAGCGGCTCGCCGAGCAGCGGCCGGAGCTCCTCGCCCGCGCATTCTTCCCGGCCGTGTCCGATCTCACGAGCCTGCTCGCCGCGTCCGTGCGCGTCGGCCGCCAGGAGGGCGCGAAGGACAAGGTCGGCGCTGCGCTCGATGCGAGCCTCAATGCCGTGCTCATGCCGCAAGAGCGCGAGGGCATCCGCGCCGTGGTGATGCAGGCCTCGATGGCCGGTGGCCTCGTCGACGTGAAGCGCTGGTCGCAGGCGGCCGACCTCTCGAGCATGCGCGCGGGCCTGCTCTTGTGCGGGAACGTCGCGCAGGCGAGGAAGACCATCCTCGCCGAGCCGCAGTCGACCGCCGACATGACGCCGCGCGAGAAGATCGGCGAGCTCTACAAGTTCGCGACCAGTGACATCTACGCGGATCTGCGCGGCGCGATCGGCGTCGCCGTACAGGATTGAAGGACTGAGGCTCAGCTCGTCGGGAGGTCGAGGCCCGCGAGGTCTTTGATGATGGCGGCGATCTGCGCGAGGAGCTCGACGCCCTGGCCCTTGTCGTCGAGCCAGCGCGCGGCGGTCGTGCCGTTCTGCTCGTGGTAGTCGAAGTGCCAGGCCCGCGCGTTCGCGGCGAGCCAGATCTGGCGCGTCGGACGCTGCGTGTTGATGACCGCCTTCTTCTTGTCCGCGAACGTGAGCGTGAGGACGTCACCGGAGCGTTCGATGTCGACGACCTCGGCATCCACGTCCTTCAGCATGTCCTCGATGGCGCGGAGCGCGACGTCGGCGAGGCTCTGGTAGCGGGAATCGTCCATGGCGCGGCCTCGTTCAGTTCAGCTCAGTTCAGCGAATACGGAAGGGTGAGGGCGAACGGCGCGATGGTGGCGTCGAACGCGGTCCCGTCGGGCCGGTGCATCTGGTAGGTGCCGCGCATCTCGCCGCGCGGCGTGGTGAGCACGCAGCCGCTCGTGTACTCGAACTGGTCGCCGGGGTTCAGGAACGGCTGCTGGCCGACGACGCCCGGGCCTCGGACCTCCTCGACGCGGCCGTCGCCGTCGGTGATCACCCAGTGGCGGCTCTTCAGCTGCGCCGGCGTTCCGCCGTCGTTCGCGATGCGAACGGTGTACGCGAAGACGTAGCGGCGAACACGCGGCGAAGACTGCTCCGGTACGTAGACCGCGCGGACATTGACGCTGATGCCTTCGGTGGTGGCCGTGGACACGGTGCCATGCCTACCACATTCGTGTAGGATCCGCGCGGTTGCACGACGCTGAGGGGGTCAGCAGCGGATGAGCCAGCACCGGACGACACAGGACGACGAACAGCGCGCGCTGCGAGCGCTGGCCGGCGCGCTCGCGTCCGTCGACGACGCGCACGTCGTGCGGCCGAGCGCCGATCCCCATGCGGCTGCGGCGACCGCGCTGCTCGTCGCGGACTATCTCGGGCAACCCGAGCTCGCTTCAGAGCTGCGCGCGGCGGACCTCACCATCGATCACGTGACGCAGCTCCGCGATCTGTCGCGCGCGATCATCGCCATCGTGACGAGGCTCGGCGGCGACTACCTCCCCGACGCGCAGGGCATTCCCGGCGATCTCGTGGCGCGAGGAGAGGCGGTTCGCACCACCATCACCGCGGCGCTGGAAAAAGCGATGCCCGGCGATCCCGAGGTCGTGATGTGGCTCGAGGCGATTCGTCTCGGGTCGGGCGTCGTCGACCTCGTCTACGACCTGCGAACGCTGGGCGAGATCTGCACGCAGAAAGGCGCGCACAGCGAAGCCACGGCGAACGCAGCGCGTGCGTCGTTCGCCGCGGCGGACGCCGTCGAGTTCGCGCTGCGCACCGGTGACACGGCGGAGCAGACCGCGAGCCGCAACACCGTGGCGCGGCTCTGGACCTTGTTCGTGCCGGCGTACGAACGCGCGGCCGTGGCGGGTCGCGCGCTCACGCGCGGCGCGGGCAAAGAGCGGCAATTTCCGCCGCTCGCGCTGGTCGCGTCGCATCGTCGCGCGCGCCGCCGTCCCGTCTCGCTCGTGCCCGCGCCGCGTCGCTCGGCGCCGCCGGGGACGAATCGATCGAGCCGGCCGCCGCCTTCGCACGCCGCGGCGTCGAAGCCGTTGTCGCTGCCCAAGCCGCCTCC
>JAXDMI010001179.1:0-4161 GCA_034666145.1 Myxococcales bacterium
CCGGCGACGACCACGAGCACGTCACCGGCCGCGACGTTCGCAGGCAGCTTCACGGCACGCGAGAGATCCGGCTTGCCGCCGTCGATCGGCACCGCGACGCCGGCATTGCGCGTCGCATCCGTGTCGAGCGAGATGCTCGCTTCTGCCTCGAGCGTCGCGCGATACGAGAAGTAGCCGAGCCCCGAGGTGATGGCGTTCACGCCGTCGGCGAGGGCCGCCACCTTCACGCCCGGGTACTTCGCAGCATCGGGGTAGCCGCCGGTGCCGGCGAGCGCCTTCGTTGCCGTGTTCCAGGCGCCGAACAGCGGGTAGTCCTCCGCGATCGACGAGCCCTTCGTCATCAGCACCGCGTCCGCCGCGGCGATCGACTTCGTTCCGTCGGCCTCGGTCTCGAGGATGGTGCGCACGGTGTCGGGGCCGTGGCGCAGCGTGAGGAACAGCGGCCATACCGCCGCGCCGTAAAGGAAGCCCGCCGTCACCCCCGAAGGCTGCGTGTCGAGCGAGCGCGCCGGGTCCGAGAAGAACGCCGGCAGCTGCTGCTCGAAATCGATCGCTTGCGGGTACACGTTCTTCATCGCCCACTGCGCCGTGCCCTCCGCCCAGAAGCGATCGAGCTGCGAGTCGTAGGCGTTCTGCACCGCGTGGAAGAGCTCGTGCGCGACCACCGTCTCGAAGCCCTCCGCGATGGTCGGGTATCCGCGACCCTTGAAGGTCGACTCGGAGAGCACGAAGCTGCTGCACGCGCGGCCGTTGCACGCCTCGGGAATGGTGCTGCCGTCGGCGCCGGTGAACGCCACGAGATAGACGTCGATCTTCCCGTCGCCGCCGTTCGACGTGCAGCTCGCGTCGCTGGGCGGCGCCTTGAAGCCCATCGCCGCGTACTTCGCGAGCGCCTTGTCGCCGACCTCCACGGCGAGCGCCACGGTGTCGGGCACGGAGTCCGCGCGCGTCGTGGCCGGGTCGACGGCGTTCGCGCCGGTGGTTGCATAATGCACGCTTACCGACGTGCCCGCGAACGACTTCACCACGTCCGCGCCGTACGAATAGCCCTGGAAACCAGCAGGATCGGTGGGCCGGCCCTGACAGCTCGCCGCCTGCGCACGTACCGCTGTGAAGAGCGACACGAAGACGACGGCGCCGCCGGCGAGCGCGACGCCCCTCCTCATAGCGCCGAGACCTCGAGGATGTAGAAGCCGGTCGCGGCGCCCTTGCCGCCGTCCGGAGAGCCGTCGTAAGCCTTGATGGCGACCTTGTACTTCGTGCCGGTGCCGCCGCGGACCACGTACGTCACGTCCTTCGGGGTCGGGATGTGCGTGACCTGATCGTAGTCGTACCAATCCGAGAACGTCGTCGCGACGGCGGACGTCATGTCGAGCTGCGGGTTGCAGTCGGCGTCGAAGAACTTCTCGGTGAAGAGCGGCTCGGCGTTGGCTTCGGCGGCCGCCACCGAGGAGAACGTCTTCGCGATCTGAGCGGCGCCGCCGGTACCGATGCCGGCATCGCCGCTGTTCGTGAAGATCCGATCGCGCTTCAAGGCGAGGTCCCAGGCCGTCGACATCGGTGCGTTCGTATCCGTCACGTCGACCCTCGTGCCGGCGGCGAGGTCGACGTAGATGCGCGGGTTCTTGATGGCGTTGTTCAGGCCACCGGCGGACGCATCGACATAGAGCGTCTTCGTCCCCGCGTTGTCGCTGACCACCGAGACCGTGCCGGTCGACACCTTGTTGATGGGGACGAGCAGCTGGTCGCGCGCAGACGTGCACGACGTGCCGCCGCTTCCGCCGTCCGAGGCGGCTGCTTCTCCCCCACTGCTGCCGTCGAGGGGGAGCTCGCCGCTGCTGGTGCCGGCGTCGGCGGTGCCCGTGGTGTTGGTGGTGCTGCTGCACGCCGCGAACACGCCGCAGACGGGGACGGAGACGAGGAGCAGCACGAAGCGGTTCATCATGGGGTCTCTCTTACTTTACGGATTTGACGCGCATCGCGATGGTGCCCGGAGACGTCGCCGTGGCGCCGTCGAACCGCGCGAAGCCGACGAGGTACTTCGAAGTGCCGTCCGCGCCCTGCACGAGCCACGCGGTCTTCGAGGGCGCGACGGGATTCGCGCCGAGCTCGAGCCACAGCGTGCCGAACGCGCTGACGACGCGATCGCCGCGGAACGGCTGATCGGAGAGCGAGGCGGCGTTGACGGCATCGAAGCGCGCCTGCTCGCTCTCGGGCGTCTTCTGCACGACGTCGGAGAGCTTGTCGTTCGGCGAGCTGGCGGCGTCGAGGTCGACGGCGCCGACACCGCGCGGTCCGCCGACCTCGCCGTTGACGCTGATGTCCTCGCGGCGGAAGCAGAGATGCCACGCGCTCGAGGCGCGGGCCTCGGCGGGCGTGAACATCGTCCGCGCGCTGGTGCCGAGGTCGAGGCACTCGCTCTTCACGTTGGGGTTCGCGGTCGTTCCGCCGGCGGTGCCGTCGAGATCGGCGAGATCGTGAATCGGGCCGATGCCGGTCGCGGTGACCTCCGCCCAGCGAACGCGATAGAGCGCCGCCGTCGGGGCGCCGGAGCGGAGGCCGTAATAGTCGAGGACCTGTACCTTGTAGTACTTCGCGCCGTCCTTGATGCCGTACACGTGGAACCGCGTGTATAGTGCATGGTTCGCGGCGGCGCCGCCGTAGTACCACCACCGAATGAACGCGCCGCCCGTCGTGTCGGCCGAGAGGAACGGCGGCGTGGGCGCCGTGTCGCCGAGGAAGACGATCGAATCGTTCGGGCCGAAGGCCGCGGCATTGCCGGGACCCGACGGACCACCGTTGGTGAACACGTCGAGGCCCTCGAACGCGAGGTCCCAGCTCTTGTCGGTCTTGGGATCCGCCGGCGTCACGACGGCGGGCGGGCTCGCGAGCTTCACGAAGACGCGTCCCGTCGCGGGTACCGTGACCGCGAGCTGCTCGGAGCTCGTGAACGTGTCACCGGCGTCGTCGATGCCGCCGTCGGACGGCGTCGTCGTCGTGCTCGGCTTCGATCCCGCGCTGTCGCTGCACGCGGTCGCGAGCGCTCCCGCCATCAGAAACACACCGAGCGTACGTGTGAGGTTCATTCGTCCTCCCAGGGAAAATCGGCCTTGAGGCCCACGTAGAGGATACGCCCCAGCGGCGACCGTGTGTCGCCGACGCGCCCCGGGTCCTGCTTCACGTCCGTGAGGTTCAGCGCGCCGACGTAGAGCTGCGACTTCGTCCAGAGCTCGCGCGCCACGCGCACGTCGAAGTTCTCGTAGCCCGGCGCTCGAGTCTCGCCCGTGTCGTCGCTGCTCAAGAAGGAATTGGTCACGATTCGTGCTCGCGCGTAGAGCTCCATCTTCCACCCCGGCTCGACCCGCAACGACACCGTCACCGCGTGCGGTGGACGCCCGGGCAGCGGTTGATCGTTCACGTCGTCGCGCGTCCAGGTGTAAGCGTAGCTGGATTCTGCCCGCAGGAAAGGCGCGGGCTTGAACGCGACGTCGACCTGTCCGCCCGCGGTCCGCGCGCGTCCGAAGTTCGTGTACGTGTACGAGGCGACGCCGTTCTCGTTCGTGCCATGGCCTAGGTCGAGATCGATGAGATCGTCGACCCAGTTCGCGTAGACGGAGCCGCGGAAGGTCATCGTCTTCGACGGTGTCACCGTGAGGTCCGCGTTCACGCCCCACGATTTTTCCGGCTTCAGCGCATCGTTGCCGAAGATCTTGTAGCCGAACGCCGAGTGGTCGAACGCGAAGCCCAGCTCCTTCGCGCTCGGCGCGCGGAAGCCGCGTCCACCCGCCGCGCGGAGCGTGACCACCTCGGAGATGCGCCAGGCGGCCGCGAGGCGCGGCGCGAGCGACGAGCCGTAGCGCGTGTGCGCCTCGTAGCGCGCGCCCGGCATCACGGTGAGGTCGCCGAATTTCCACGATGCCTGACCGTAGAGCGCGCCGATGCCGTACGAGAGCGGCGTCACCTCGGGCACCGTGGTGGTCACGGGGGCGGACGCGGTGCTCTCCGTTTTGGTGATGTCCTGCTCGAAGTGCTCGGCTTCGGCGCGTGCGCCCATGTCGTACGTGCGCGGTCCGTCGACGACGGTGCCCGTCGCCTCGAAGCTCTGCATGCGCTGCGTTCGATCATGGTGCTCGTCGTTCGGCGAGTCGCGCAGATCACGCG
>JAXDMI010001180.1:0-5424 GCA_034666145.1 Myxococcales bacterium
ACGCTCATGGGCCGTTCTCGATCCAGCACTCGACCGCCGGCGAGACGATCTCGGCTCACGCCGGCGCCGGCGTCGCCCTCACGTGGCGGTGATGTCGAGCGGCACCTTCGGCAGCTCGATCTCGCCCTTCTCGAACACGCCGACCAGCGGCACCACGATGCGCAGCGTGTACTTGCCGGCGGCGAGCGGTCCGGCCGGCGCGCGCGGATAGCCGCGGCCGTCCCAGCTCTTGACCTTCTCGGGAGCCCATCGCGTCTTCACGGCATCCCACGCGATCTTCACGCGCGCGGTTCCGCCGGGCGCGAGCGTGATGCGCGACGCCTTCACATCGCGCGTCGGCAGCGCGGGAGTCTTCGGCGGCTTGCCGGCAGGCAGATCGACGCGATGACCTTTGAGGTCGACGGCCTCGACGTCGAACTTCGGCAGCGGGTCGCCGGTGAAGTAGAGGGGCAACGGCTCCGACGACTTGTTCTTGAACGTGATCGTGAGATCGACGCGACCACCCGCGGCGACCGACGGCGTTCCGCTCGTCACACGAAGCTCGAGCTTGTCGCGCATGCCGGTCGGCACGTCGGTGGTGCGTGGCATCTTCGTGTCACATTGCTTGAGCGCTTCGTCGAGCACCTCGAAGTCATCGCCCGCGCACGCGCTCTCCTTCATGGGATTCGGCGTGCCGCTGTTCGGTGTCGTGGTCGTTCCCCCCTCCGGCTCCGTCGCTGTGCGCGTGGCGATCGGCACCGTACCGATGGGCGCCATCTCGACGGGCCTTCGTTGCTTGCCGGGATCGCAGCCCGCCGCGAGGGCTCCCAGCGTCGCGAGGGTCGCGAAGAGTCGCCGGGAAGGAGGCCTCATCGAGGCCGATCCTTCGTCAAGCCGCGCTTTTTCGTAAAGGTTTTTCGTCAGGCGCAGTAGAAGCGGGCCGAATCCGCGGCGACGGAAACGCCCCGTCCGGCATCGAACGACGCGAGTGAAAGAAGGACTGCGAAAAATGCGGAGCATCGGAGTGCTTGGCGCGGCCATCCTCGCGGCATGGTCGTTTGCAACACCGGCCCAAGCGCAAGCGCCGGCCGGCGCCACGGGAGCGGCGCCAGGAACGGCGCCCAACGCGCCCCCTCCCCCGGCAGCGCCGGTGGCGGGAGCTGCGCCCACGGGCACGCCCGACGTCGCGCGTGCGCCGGCGGGCAACGATCAGCCGTCGGGCTCACCAGGCGCGATCACCGCCGATGCCGTCGGACAGCGAGCGGTGGCCACCAGCTATCAGGCGAAGGCGGCAGAGCAGAACCTGACCGCGGCCGGCGCGCGCGCCGAGCAGCAGTGGACGAACTACCTTCCGCGTATCGGATTGACGGGGCGTTACACGAGGCTGAGTGAGTTCACGCCGCCCTCTCTCACCGGTGGCGGAAGCCTCATCGTGACACCGCAACCGGCCGGTGTGATGAACCCGACGCCGACCTTCGCGGCCGGCGGCTTCAGCTTCCCGCTGGTGCTCGACAACTACCTGTTGCAAGCCACCATCGCCGTTCCGATCAGCGACTACCTGCTTCGCATCGGGAAGTCGTACTCGGCGTCGACCATGTCCGAGGACGCGGCGCGCTTCGACGTCGTCGCGGCCCGCGCGAAATCGTCGGCCGACGGGAAGGTTGCATATTACACGTGGCTTCGCGCCCGCGGAGCGGTCGGAGTGTCGGAGCAGTCGCTCGCCGTGGCGCGCGCACACCTGAAGGACGCCGAGAACCAGTTCGCCGTCGGAAACGCATCGAAGGCCGACGTGCTGCGCGCGCAGACGCAGGTCGCTGCCGCCGAGCTCGCGCTCGAGCGGGCGAAGAGCGGCGTCGCGCTCACCGAGCGACAGGTGCGCATCGCCATCCACGCCAAGGAGGAGGACGTCCTCACGCCCGGTGAGTCCCTCGATGGCTCGTTGCCGCCGCAGCAGGCGTCGCTCCGCACGCTCGTCGCCGAGGCCCAGGCGCAGCGCCCCGAGATCAAGAGCATCGACAAGAGCGCCGAGTCCGCGCGAAAGCTCGCCGAGGTCCAGCGTGCAGGCAAGTATCCCGTTCTCTCGGCCTTCGGCGACGTGACGTACGCGAATCCGAACCAGCGCATCTTCCCGCAGACGTCGACCTGGTTCCCGACGTGGTCGGCCGGCGCGCAGATCACGTGGTCTCCGAACGACGTCCTCGCCGCCGGCGCGGCCGGCAACGACGCCGAGGCCCGCGCTGCGGCGCTCGACGCTCAGAAGCAGGCCACGCGCGACGGCGTCGATCTCGAGGTGACGCAGGCGTACCAGGGCATCATCGAGGCCGACGCGGCGATCACGTCGACGCAGAACCAGCTCGCCAGCGCCGTCGAGGGCTATCGCGTCGCGCGCGAGCTGTTCAACAACGGCCGCGGCACGGCGACGACGCTCATCGACGCCGAGATCGTGCTCGCGCAGACGCGCTTCGAGCACCTCAATGCCCTCGCCGACGCGCGGATCGCCCGCATCCGCCTCGACCATGCGCTCGGCCGCGACGCGAAGATGCAGGCGCCCTAGGAACGAAGCTCGACGAAGCCTCTTGCGCCGAGGACGTGGCGAGGGGTCTCATGGGGTCGATGGGCCTCCAGAAGGGTGATCGCGTCGCGGTCCTGACGTCGGGCGGCGACGCGCCGGGAATGAACGCCGCGATCCGGGCAGCCGCTCGCGTCGGCGCCGAGATCGGCCTCGACATGGTCGGCGTCGAGGACGGATACGCGGGGCTCATCGAGGGACGCGTCGCGCCGCTCGACATCCGCGTGCTCGACGAGGCGGCGCGCCGTGGTGGTACCGCGCTCGGAACGGCGCGCAGCAAGGCGTTCGCGACGGCAGACGGTCAGATGCGCGCGCGCGACACCATCGCGAAGCACGACCTGCGAGGCCTCCTGGTCATCGGCGGCAACGGCTCGCTGACCGGCGCACGCACGCTGACGGATGTCGTCGTGGGCGGCGGCGCCACCGGCGGCACCGCGGGCGGCGGCACCGAGAGCGGCAAGCTGATCGTTGGCGGCGTCCCCGCGTCGATCGACAACGATCTCGCGTGCACCTCCATGGCCATCGGCGTCGACACCGCGATGAACACCATCGTCGAAGCGTGCGATCGCATCTTCGACACCGCGACCGCGCACAAGCGCACGTTCATCGTCGAGGTCATGGGGCGCGACTGCGGCTACCTCGCGATGACCGCGGGCATCGCAGCCGGCGCCGACGCGGTGCTCGTGCGCGAAGCCGACAAGGACGAAGGGCAGATCGTCGACCAGGTGGTGCGCACCATGCAACGCGCGTACGGACCGCAGCCCGACGGAACGTCGACGAAGCGCCGCGTCCTCGTCATCAAATCCGAAGGCGTGCAGGTCGAGAGCACGCGCCTCAAGGACCTCGTCGAGGCCAGGATCAAGACGATCCTTCCCGACGTCGACACGCGCGTGACGGTGCTCGGTCACGTGGTTCGCGGCGGAACCCCCACCGCCTTCGATCGGCTCCTCGGCGCTCGCCTCGCGAACGCTGCGCTCCGCGCGATGGTCGCGGGACAGACCGACTTCATGGCCGGCTGGTCCGGCCCGTCGATCGTGCGCGCCGCATGCCCGTGGGATCCCTACGTGGTGCTCACGCCGCTCGAGGAGGTCCTCGCGGAGACCGCGAAGCTGATGCGCGGCGACTCGGACCTCGCGCGCTGGCGCAAGCGCGTCTTCGCCGAGGTCGAGGACATCCTCCAGCGCTGAGTCAGTTCAGGCCGTTGCCGCCGAGCGACAGGTACTTCGTGAGCGCGGTCTTGAACTGACCGCCGTCGGTGCGCACCGTCGTCTGGTTGCCGGCGCCGCCGCCGAAGACCGCGCCGATGCCGCCCGCCGCAGCGAACTCCCAGCCGTGCGAGAAGAGGTACTGCACGCGGTTGTCGCGATAGTGGCTCGCGTATCCGCCCGATGAATTCGCCGGCACGCCGAGAGGCATTTGCCACCAGAGCAGCGGCTTGCCGGTGATGGTGCGGACCGTCTTCGCCCACGCGAGATGATCGTGGAAGCTCGGATGGCGGACGTTGGTCTCGTCCCAATAGAAGCTGCCCGCGCGCTTGCAGTTGGGGTCGGAGCCGTTCTCGAAGCAGCCGGCGTCGCGATCGAGCGTCTCGATCACGACGATGTCGGCATCGGCGCCGCCCACCTTGTTCACGTACGCGGCCGTGCGCGCGGGATCGGGCTGACCCGCCGTGTACGCGGCAAAGAGCGAGGCTTGGAGGCCGATGGCCACCTTCGGCGAGAGCCTCCGGGCGAGGCGCACGATGCACTTGCCGAAGCCCGCTGCGTTCGAGGGCAGGTCCGTGCACTCGGGAACCAGGGCACCGACCTTCATCGGCACGACGGCGGGATCATCACCGCGCTGCTGCAGGTAGCCCCACAGATCCGGCTCGATGTGCGCGATGGCGGGCGCGTTGAACGCGCCGAGCTTGGAGAACATCACGCGCACGCCGCGCCAGTACTTCGTCATGAAGCGGCTGTCGTTGAATGCGCCCACGTTGTTCTCGCCCCACGCCGCGGCCTGGTAGAGCGTGAACATCGGCACGACGCCGTTACGACGCGCGGCCTCGGCTTGCATCGTGAGGTACTGGCCCTCCGGCGCGTTCCAATCGGTCCAGCCGCCCTCGCCGGGAAGTCCGACGAGATACGCGTAGTGGATGTCGAGCTTCGGACCGAGCGTGAACGCCGCAGACGTCGCGGGGTCGTTGCCCTCGGCGTCGTTGCCGAGCCCGATGGCGAAGCGCGCCGGAAGACCGAGCTTCGCAGCGACGGCACGCTCCGGTGAGAGAGTCGTGAGCGCGCTCTCGGTGGTGTCGATGGTCGCGTTGCTCTCGTCGATGGTCTGGCCACCGCACGCCGTGGTGACGACGATGGCGGTAATGAGAGCGAGGCCGAAGATTTGTCTTTGCATGATTCAGGGGAGCGCGGCGGGCGCGGCGTTGTAGCCAGTGACGGCGTTCTTGAACTGACCGCCGTCGGTGGTCGCGTCGGTCTGGCGCACGGCGCCGGTGCCGAAGACCGCGCCGATGCCGCCGATCGCGGCGAACTCGCCGGGGTGAGAGAAGAAGTAGCGGACGCGGTTGTCGCGATAGTGACCCGTGTACCCGGCGGTGTTGGCCGGCACGCCGAGGGGCATCTGCCACCAGAGCAGCGGCTTGCCGACGACGGTGCGGATGGTCTTCGCCCAGGCGAGGTGGTCGTGGAAGTTGGGATGCGCGACGTTGGCCTCGTCCCAGTAGAACGAGCCGCTGCGCTGGCAGTTCACGTCGGATGCGTTCTCGAAGCAGCCGGCGTCGCGATCGAGCGTCTCGACGACGGTGATGTCGCCGTCGGCGGCGCCGATCGCCTTCATGAAGTTTCCGATGCGCGTCGGATCGGAGTAGCCGTTCGTGTACGCAC
>JAXDMI010001181.1:0-6763 GCA_034666145.1 Myxococcales bacterium
CCCGGCGTGCACGTGGTGGCCTTCGTGCCGGTGGCGGGACCGGTGCCGCCGCCGACGAACGTGGTGATGCCGCTCGCGAGTGCCTCGTTCGCTTGCTGCGGGCAGATGAAATGGATGTGCGAGTCGACGCCGCCCGCGGTGATGATCAGGCCTTCGCCGGCGATGGCCTCGGTGGTCACGCCGATGAGCATCGCGGGATCGACGCCGCTCATCACGTTGGGGTTGCCGGACTTGCCGATGCCGACGATGCGTCCGCCCTTGATCCCGATGTCGGCCTTGTAGATGCCGGTCCAGTCGATGACGAGCGCGTTGGTGATGATGACGTCGAGCGCGTCGGCGTCGGTGGCGCCGGGCATCTGGCCCATCTGATCGCGAAGGACCTTGCCGCCGCCGAAGACGCACTCGTCGCCGTACGACGTGAGATCGCGCTCGACCGCGATGACGAGGCCGGTGTCGCCGAGCGTGACCTTGTCGCCGGTGGTCGGGCCGTACATCGCGGCGTAGGCGCGCCGATCCATGGTGCTCATACCGTGTCTCCGTCGTCGTATTCGGGGAGCAGCCCGGAGGCGCGATCGAACGTGCGCGCGATCTTCGCGGGCGAGACGACGCGCCGTTGTCCGCCGCTCGTGGCGTTCTCGACGAGCGTGACCTTGCGCGACTCGCCGGGCTCGAAGCGAACCGCGGTGCCGGCGGGGATGTCGAGGTGCTTGCCCTCGGCGGCGGCGCGATCGAAGTGAAGCGCGGAGTTCACCTGCGCGAACGGATAATGGCTGCCGACCTGGATGGGACGATCGCCGCGGCTCGTGACGTCGAGGGTGGTTCGCGCGCGACCCTGATAGAGATCGATGGCGCCGGCGACGACGTCGACGTGACCCGGCGCGTCCGTCGCGGGCAGCGCGATCGACGGGCCGAACACCGCGAGATCGGGCACGGGCAAGAAGCTGCCGTACAGGGCCAGGGCGAGGTCGCCGTCCTCGAGCGTGACGGGATCGTGGACGGTCACGAGCTTCGTGCCGTCGGGGAACGTGCCTTCGACCTGCACGTCGTGCACGAGATCGGGAACGCCCGGCAGCACCTGGCGGCGGCCCAGCATGCGGCGGCCCACGTCCATGAGCTCGGCGACGGGATGGTTGCCGTCGCGAATCAGCTCGAGGAGCTGCGCGGCGAGGAGCGCGAGCGTCTCCGGGTAATTGAGGCGCAGCCCGCGCGCGAGACGCTTCTGCGCGAGGAACCCTGCGCCGTGCAGGAGGAGCTTGTCGATGTCGCGAGGTGAGAGGTGCATGGGCGTTCGGATGCGTGGCGCACGTCAGTGCCGGGACGCGAAAGGATCCACGACGTCGATGTCCACGAGGTTTCGGAGGCGCGCGCGGGCCTCGTCGAGGGCGTGCGACGGGCTCGTGGCGGCGATGCGAGCGATCGCTCCGCGGACCTGAGGAGTGGGGAGGGGGCTGGGGGGCAGGGGGCTGGCCGCGGCGACGACGGCGTCGCTGACGATGCTCTCGGCGAGGATGCTCGTGACGACGGGACCGACGCGCGGTCCCACGGCGAGCACGGTGGCGAAGGCTTCGAAGCGATCGAGGCGCGCGGCGATCGAGCCGTCATCGCGATCGAGCCGCAGCGCATCGCGAACGAGGACGCGCGAGTCTGCGGTGCGCACCGTGGTCGCGAGGTCGAGCCCGTCGAAGGCCCAGCGATCGCCGAACGCCGCGCGCCCCGACGTGAAGCCATCGAGGGTGACGGCCGATCCGTCGCCGTGGAGCGTTATGTCAACTCGCTGTCGAAATCGCGACCCAGCGAAGCAGGCGACCGGATCGGGGAGGAACACGAGGGTGCCGTGCACCTCGGCGGTGATGGTCTGGCGTGACGAGCCGCGAAAGGCCTTCGTGGTGGCCTGCGTGAACACCACGAGCGTCGCGCCGGCCTCGACGCGGAGGTCCACGTCGATGACGTCGCCGTCGACCAGACCGCCGCCGAACGTGAGGAGGCACAGTGTCGCGGAGCGCGTCCCAGGAAACGTCGGCCGCACGAACCGCAGCGGGCTGGTCGCGTGAACCTTGCTGAGCACGGTCCGTCCACCCTCGAAGCGCGCCGTCACCGAGCCGTGGCCGTGGCCGTTCCCGTGGCCGATCTCCGCTCCGACTGCGACAGCCTGCGACGGCGACGACGACTCCACGGGCGGCACGCTCGCTCGTGACCCGCGCCTCGTCAACGCACGACCGCGGACACCCTCACGAAACACGACGGAAACGCGCCTCTGGTGACCTCGGAGGCATGTCGATCCGCGAAGCCACCGGCGTCGATCTCGCCGCCATCGACGACATCTACAACCACTACGTGGAGAGCTCGACGAGCACGTTCCAGGAGACGCCGACGACGCCCGAGGAGCGACGCGCGTGGTTCGCCGCGCACGGTCCCGATCATCCCGTGCTCGTGTTCGAGGACGAGGAGCTCGCGAGGGCGTCCGGCGCGCCGCGCATGTCACGCATCGCGGGCGGCGCCATCGCCGGATGGGCAAGCCTGAATCGGTACCATCCGCGCGAGGCCTATGACCGGACCGTGGAGCTGAGCGTCTACGTCCGTCACGGGCTCCATCGACGTGGCGTCGGACGCGCGCTCGTCGTCGAGCTCCTCGAGCGCGCACGCGCCTCGGGTCATCACGTGGTGCTCGCGCAGGTCGCGGCCGATCAGGACGCGAGCCTCGCGCTCCATCGTGGCCTCGGGTTCCGCGAGGTCGGTCGGCTGCGTGAGGTCGGGTTCAAGTTCGGACGCTGGCTCGACGTCCTGATGCTCGACCTCCAGCTGCCGGCGGCTGCCGACCGCGCCCATGCCCGTCCGGGCGCCCCACACCGCGAGTTGACATAATGCATCTTATGCGAAATTCGCAGTTCCACGATCCCGCGGGTTTCCAGGCGTTTCGTGGGGCTCCCCCGATCTCGCAGTGAACGACGCGCGCGGCTGCGCGGCCTACTGCTGGATCTCGACCGAGAGCAGATAGCTCACGGACGTCGCGCCGGTGGAGCGCACCTTGAGGACGTACTTCTGACCCGGCTTGAAGGCCGGCGTGCCGCCCACCAGGAACGTCTCGCCGCCGGCCGTGCCTTCGACCTCGATGCCCTGCGCGTCGTACGACAGACCGAACCCGAGGCTCTTCGTTCCGAGCGGCAGCGTGAACGTCACGACGTCGACGTCGGTGGCGCTGTCGAGCGAGCCGCAGTACGTGCCGGTCGCCGCCGGAATGGCGTTCGCGGTGGCTTCGGTGTCGTTCGAGCCGCTCTCGTGGATGGAGGTCGCTTCGCACTGCGGGTTCGGCGGGCCGCCACCACCGGCGGCGTCGCTGCCCACGGCGGCGCCGTCCGGCGAGCCTGCGTCGTCCGCCGGAGCCGGCGGCGGCGCGTCCGACGGCGGCGGCTGGCTTGCGGCTGCGGGCGCTACGGGCGTGCCGTCCGCGGCACCCTGGTCCGCTGCGGTCTGCGCGGGCTCGTCGGTGGCGGTGGGGTCTGCCGACTTGCTGCTGCTACACGCGACGACCGACGCGAAGAGCACGAGAGCAGCCGACCCCGCGAGAAGACGCATGTGCATGCGCTCCCTCGGAGCACGCTGCGTGCCGTTCTCGGCGTACGTCGCTGCGCTGGAAAACACGCATCGGTTCTGGACTCCAGCGCGTGAAACGCCCTTTTTTCAGGGCTCCCGCTTCCCCGCTCCGGATCGTCCGTGCACCGATGGTTCGAGCGTGCACCTACGATCGGATCGATCAGCGCGCGTTCGAGGCCGGCTTCAGCGGGAGCGGCGGTGCCACGGCGATGCCCAGCAACGTGCCGGCATTGGTCATGGCGTAGGCGCGACCACCGAACGCAGCAGGCGTCTGCGCGAAGCCCGTACCGAGGTCCAGGCCGTCGATGACCTTGCCGTTGCGCGGCGACATCAGGAAGAGGCCGTAGCGGCTCGTGCCGACGAGGATCGCGCCGGCGATGGCCGTGGGCGCGGTGATGCCGCCCTCCGGCACCTTGTTCCGCCAGATGACGCGTCCGGTGTACGGATCGAGCGCGGTGAGCCCGTAGGTGGCGCTCGACGCGATGAGCAGCTTGCGCTCCGGGACGAGCGGTCCGTCCTTGTCGGGGCCGTTGGGGTTCGGGCGATGCGCAGGCTCGCGCCAGAGCATCGTGTCGGTGACGCCGATCGCCTTGTCGTTCGACCACACGCGCGCGCCGGTCGTGGCGTCGAGCGCGTAGACGCCGCCCGCATAGCTCGAGACGTAGACGACGCGACCCTGCGGGTGCTCGTCGAGGATGGGCGTCGTGTCGGCGTCGAGGTAGCGCGGCGCCTCGCCGGCCGACTGCTCGGCCTCGGCCGAGAGATCGACGGGCGTCCATTTCTCGGAGCCGTCGCGGCCGTCGTACGCGATGACGTGACCGTCCGAGTACGACATGAAGACGAAGTTCGACGTGGGGTCGTACGCGGCGCCCGCGTGTCCGCTGATCTCCATGCCGAGCGCCGGCGTGCGATGCACCTGCCAGCGCTGCTTGCCGGTGCGGCGGTCGATGGAGAAGAGGAAGTCGGACGCGTTGGAGAAGAAGAGGTTCTCGCCCGCGCGGACCGGCTTCCGGGAGACCTCGGCGCCGGTGTCGAAGCGGTAGACCAGCTTGCCCGTGGCGGCGCTCACGCAGTAGAGCGCGCCGTCGTTCGAGCCGAAGTAGACGTAATCCATCTCGGGGTCGTAGAGCGGCTCGCTCTGGACGACGTTCAGTGTCTCGAAGCGCCAGAGCGTCGTGCCGTCACCGGCGCGGAGCGCATAGAGGCCGTGATCCGAGGAGCCGACGAACACGCGATCGTGCGGGGCGTCGATCTCGGGCTTGCCGCGCTCCCAGTCCTCGCCTTGCGCGCGCGAGGGCGCGGTCAGCGTGCGATGAACGAAGACGTTCATCGCGCCGCTCGGCCGGTTGTACCAAGACGGAACCTCGGGATTCACCTTGTCGCCGGTGAAGACGTCCGCGCACGCGGACGTGCCGAGGCCGAGAGCCGCTAGGAACGCGACGGACGCCAGCGGCGCTGCGCGAACGACGAGCGCGAGCGTCAATGCTTGCCCCCGGGCGGAGGCGGAGGCGTCCCGCCGGACTTCTGCTGCTTCTTCTGCGCGTCCTCGATCATCTTGCGGATCTGAGCGGGCGTGAGCTGCGCGTTGCCGCCGGGCGCGTTGCCGCCGCCGGGCGGCTGCTTCGGCGCGAGCGTCGGATCGATCTCGCGGAGGCGGTCCATCGCCACCTCCTTGAGGTACGGGAACGCCGGACCCTGGGGCACGCTCGACGTGCTCTCCTCGGTCTTGTTGAGGCGCTCCTTGAGGCTGAGGAGGAGCTCCTTCGCCTTGTCCTTCTCGCCGCGGTTCTGCGCGACGCGCGCCTGGTGGTACATCGCGAGCTCCTTGAAGCCGCGGATGTCCACGGTGTTCTCGAGCTCCTTGTAGGCCTTCGCGGCGTCGTCCCAGTACTTGGCGGCGTCGGCCGGCGCTGCGAGCGCCTTCTGCTCGTTGGCGAAGCCCATGCCCTCGAGGGCGCGGCCCTTGACCTCCTGGTCGGCGGTCGCGAGCGGCGAGCTCTTCACGTCGGTGAACGCGGTGAGCGCGGGATCGGCCTCGTGCTTGTCGAGGAGCAGCGAGCCCTCCGCGAGACGCGCGAGGATGGCCGCGCCGGTCTTCGGGAAGCGAGACTGGACCTCGCGGTACTTCTTGAGCGCCGCCTCGCGGCGGTCGTCGAAGGTCTTGAAGAGCGGCGTGGGCTCGACGATCGCGGGCGTCTCGGGGTCCTCCTTGGGAGGCTCGCCGATGCGTCCGCGCTCATCGTCGACCGCGTGCGTGAGGAGCACCGACGCTTCGGTCTCGTGCTTGTGCTCGAGATAGAGGAAACCAGCGATGCCGAGCAGCGCGGCCGCGATGAGCGCACCGACGATCTGCACCGTCTTCTGGTTCTGCGTCGCCCACTCGCTCAGCTTCGCGGTCTTCTCGATCAGCGGATCGGCGTCGGCGGCGACGGCGATGTTGCGCTTCGGCTCGGCGCGCGTGCCGATCTTCGAGAGCTTCTTCGAGGCGGCGACCTCGAGCCCGCTCTTCTTCGTCTTCTTCTTGCCGGCGCTACGGCGCTCGGCGAGCTTGCGCTCTTCCTCGCGTGCGAGGGTCTCGCTCTGATCGTCCTCGCCGAGGGCGGCGACGCGGCGCGCGATGGCTTCGGGGCTCGCGCTGTCGTCGACGGCCGAGGGCTCCTCGCCTTCGGTCTTCGCGTCCTTCGCCTCGTCCTCGGTGGTCTTTTCGTCGGTCACGGGCGCGACTCTAGTCGCGCTACGGACGGCGCGTCAAAGCCCGCCGTCCGGGGCCTGCCACTCGCGAGGCGCAGGAGGCGGGATCTCCTCCGCCCGCCGCACCAGCCAGAGCGCCGCGATGCCCGACGTGCTCGAGGCCTCGACCCGGGCGCGCGGCGCGATGGCGGGGAGCTCGGCCGTCCATACGGCGCCGTGCTGGGCGAGCCGGACGGGCGCGCCGTCGACCTTCGCGGTGACGGCACCCTCCCCGAGCCCGAGCACGAGGAGGCGTCCCGGTGCGTCGCCTGCAGGCGCGGTCAGGTCGACCTCCGCGTGCCACGGCGGCGGCGACGCGGGCGCCCTCCAACCGCCCTTCGCCGGCACGAGGAGCCCGGCGTCGCGCGCGAGCTCGATGGCCTCGACCATCACGTCGGGCACTCCGGCGAAGCGACGCAGCGGCGGAAGGAGCGCGTCCTTG
>JAXDMI010001182.1:0-2825 GCA_034666145.1 Myxococcales bacterium
GCGTAGCGCTCCTTGAGGAGAGCAGCGGCGCGCTGGCGGACGAGACCGCGCTTCGGCGCCGTCGGCAGGTACGAGTCGCGTCGACCCTCGGGCGGCGGCGGCAACGACTCGCGCACCTCGGCGGTCCTCGGCGCGGCAGCGAGCACGCGCTCGAGGAGCTCGGTGACGTCGAGGGCGGGCAGAGGAGGCGGCGGAATCGATCCCGTCATCTGACGCGCCGGCGGAGGCGGCGGCGGATCGCCTTCGCCCTCGGCGGGCATGTTCGCGAGGATGTCCTCGATGACGATGATCGCGCTCGATGCGTCGTTGAGCTCGCTGAGCCAGAGGCCCGCGATGCGCGCGCGCTCACGCTGCGCTTCGTCCGCTCCGAGCTGGGGAAGGCGGTTGCCGAGCAGCGTGAGCAGCTCGCGATGGCAGCCGTGGCGCTCGTAGAGGCGCTCGAGCGCCGCAGACAGTCGCGTGTTGCCGGGCTTCAGCTCGAGGAGCTGCTCGAGGTACCCGATGGCGCGCTTCGAGTGATTGGCGAAGTCCTTCGCGATCTGCGCGGCCTCTTCGAGGAGCTCGAGGCGGCGCTCCTTGTCGGCGCTCGCGGCGGCGCGATCGTAGAGGGCGAAGAGATCGTCCCAGCGCTCCTGCGCATCGAAGATCAGCTTGAGGCGATCGAAGGCCCAGGTGTCGTCGGGCTCGATCTCGAGGAGGCGCTCGAGGATGCCGACCACGCGGAGGCCGTCCTCGAACCACTCCTCGTAGAAGGCGACGGCGCGCTGCCCGAGCTCCACGGCCTCGGCCTTCGGGAGGTCCTGGCGCAGCACCTCTTCATAGAGGGCGGCGACGGGATCCGGCTGCGAGAGCTGGCGCGCGATGGTCTCGGCGCGATCCCAGAGCACGGCGTGACGCGGCAATTCCTTCGCCGCGCGCACCACCAGCTCGTAGGCCTCGGCGGGCTTCTCGACCTCGGCGAGCAGGTCGAGCAAGCGCTCGTACTGTCCGAGTCGCAGATCGGATCCGGGCTCACCGTGCCCGATGAGCCGCTGCAGGATGTCGATGCGCATCGCAGGATCGTCGACGGCATCGAGCGACTTCTCGAGCACCTCGGCGGCGCGCGTCGTGACCTCGGGATCGCGCAGCAGCTTCGCGGCGAGCTCGAGCGCTTGCGGATCGTGCGGCGCGGCCTCGAGGACGCCCGCGATGCGCTCGATGGCCTCGCGACCACGGCCCGGGCGGCCTGCGAGGATGGTCGCGATCTGCACATCGAGAGCGTTGCGTGCATCGCCGTCGGTGGCGGCGCGCCGCGCGATGAGCGCAGTGAGCGCGCCCTCGATGTCGCCTTGCGCGAGCGACAGACGCGACACGGCAGCAAGCGCGTCGAAGTCGTCGGGCTCGACGTCGATGACCTTCTTGTAGAGCACGAGCGCGCGCGCGGGATCGCCGAGCTCGGTCTCCTCGACGGCGGCCCACGCGGCGAGCGCACGTCCGCGGTCCTCTTGCTTTGCGCCTTCGACGCGCCATTCGAGCAGCCAGCGGAGATCGGCCGTGCGCTCGTCGCTCGGCGGCATCGCCTTCAAGAGCGCGTCGAGGCCCTCGTCGGCGGCGGCGCGATGAGCGTCGTCCTTCGCGTTCTCGAGCACCGTCCGATAGGCGAGCGCGGCGTCGGCGACGGTGTCGGGCTTCGTCGCGAGCACGCGGGCCTTGGCGAGCGTGAGATCGGTGGGCGTGGCCCGCATGACGCGCGTCGACTCGGGACCCGCGGCCTCGGCGGTGCGCGCCTCGCCGGCGCCGGCCTCGTTCAGCGCGACCATCGCCTCGCTCACGGCGTCGGCGAAGTCCTCGACGGAGCCGCTGCGGATGGCGAGCGCCTCGAGCTCGGCGAGCACCTCGCGATCGAACGGCGCGATGGCGAACGCGCCGCGCGCCGCGGTGAACGCGCCGGGGAGGTTGCCGATGCGATCGGCGAACGTGCGCGCGAGGCTGCGGAGCAACGGAACGCGCTCGGCGAGCTCGCTCGTCAGATCGAGCAGCACGCTCGTGAGGGCGGGCACGCGGACGTAGTCGTCGCTCTTCTCGTAGAGCTCGACGAGCTGCGTCGTCGCTTGCGCGTCGCGCGGATCGATCTCGCGGAGCGCGACGAGCAGCGCGATCGCGGCCGCGTCGTCGCCCATGCCGCGCGCTACATCGGCGGCCTGGCGAAGGCGCTCGGTCGCGCGCGTCATGTACCCCGCGGTGCGATCGAGCACGGCGAGCCGTTCGAGGCATTGCACCTGCTGGCGCGGATCCGCGGCGTCACGCACGCGACGCTCGAGCACGGCGCGAACGAGGTCGGGGTCCTCGATGGTGGTCGCGACGCGCTCGACGAGATCGAGATCGGCGGCGGCGAGATCGACATCGGCGAGCAGCGCCTTCGCGTGCAGCGCTGCGCGATCCCTCTGGCCGTGCTTTCCGGCGACCTCGGCGAGCTGCGCGCGCGCGCGACGCGCCTCTTCGGGCGACGACGCGTTCGGGAGATGCGCCTCGAGGACGTCGCAGAGATCGTCCCAGGCCTCGGTCTCCGCATAGAGCTCGGTCAGCGCGGAGTGCGCGGCCTGATCGCTGGGATCGTCCTTGAGCGCGCGCTTGTAGGCCCCGACCGCGGCGTCGGGGTTCATGAGCTCGTAGCGCTCGATGGACCCGATGCTGTGGAGGAGCTCCTTGCGTCGCGCCGCTTCCGGACCGCGCTCTAGCGCTGCGCGATAGAGCGATACGCGCTCCTCGGGGTTGCCCGACTCGCGGAGCAGCTCGTCGACGCGCGCGAGCAGCTCCGTCGATGCGGGCTCGTACGCGAGCGCCCG